>PLTD01000140.1 GCA_003165335.1 Rhodospirillales bacterium
GACATCCCGCCATGTCCGAGATGGGCCCCAACAGCGGCCATTCGCAGTTATGACGCGTTATGGAACATCGCTTCCGCGCTATGTCCCAATGGCCGCGAGGTAGATCGCAACCATTTGAGTATACTGAAAGCTCCAAGTGGAGAGAATCCTTCTAAATTAACTCGGAGGTAACTGTTTTAATAAACCGGACCTCCACCCCCAGGCATTATCCAATATCGCCTGGGGTAGGGAAAATGCAGAAGCAGCTTCTGAGCCGTCGGCCGGTAGCGGGAATCGCCGGCACGATCGATGACGAGACACTGGCCCAGCGCAACCCGTTTCGCTGGCTTATCGGTTGCGGCTTTCTACTGATCGTGGCAATCGCGATCAGCACAGCAATGATGGTCACCAACTTTCGCGACCGGGCAATCAGAAACGCCGAGCGGGAGCTGGAGAGCGCCGTACTGATGCTGGCTCGCCACTTCGATCAGGAGCTGGAAGACTTCGGAGTCGTTCAATCTGCTCTGACCGCCAAAGTGAACGGCCTGAGCTCGCCGGATGAATTCAGGCGACAGATGTCCTCCCACGAAATGTACCTCTCGCTGAAAGCCAAGTTGGAGGGGGCTACCGATGCAACGGGAGTCAACGTCTATGATGCAAATGGAACCCTGACAAATTCGTCGGAAATGTTTCCCGCCCCGCCCATCAGCGTTGCGGATCGACATTATTTTGAGGTTCTGAAGTCGTCCCCGTCGCAGTCCCTTGCCGTCGAGCTGTTGCGCAGCCGCGTTACTGGGAAAATGGCAATTCTCTTTGGCCAAAAGATGAGAGGGATCGACGGTACTTTTCTCGGAGTTGCAACGCGGGGATTTGACCCAACTAAATTCGAAGAATTCTTCGCCTCGGCAGCACTTGGAAAAGATGCAGCAATTTCTATGTTCGATCAGGACGGAGTTATGCTGGCGCGTTACCCCCATGTCGATGGTCGAATGGGGATGAAGCTCAGCACTGCGCCGCTATATAGGAAAATCCTTACAGCAAGGGATCACGATACGTCACGGATCATTAGCCCCATCGACGGTCAAAAGCGGCTAATCTCTGTTCGTCGGCTGGGTCACTTTCCGCTGACCGTTGTTGCGACCACAACTGTCGCGGCAGCACTGGCCGATTGGCGCGAACAAACCAGACTGTTTATCGCCGCCGCGAGCTTGGCCGTGTTGGTGATCGCCTTCATTCTCCTCCTCATCGTTCGGAGGTTGTCGCGTCAGCACCGATTGTCGGAGCGCCGGCTAGCGCTGCAAAAGCTACGACTCGACACCGCCGTCGACCATATGACGCAGGGACTGACCTTGTTCGATGGGTCCGAACGACTCGTGGTCTGTAATCAGCGATATCTAGAGATATTTGGATTGTCGCCCGAAACGGTAAAACCGGGCTGCAGTCTACGCGAGTTGATCGCACTTCGAGTAAAGGCAGGGTCGCTGCAGGGCGACCCCGACGAGATATGTTCCCGCATCCGGGAAAATGTCGCGCTTGGCCATGTCGTTTTCGCACAGAATCCGAACGGACGCTCGATCCAGATCACACATCGACAGGTGGAGGGCGGCGGCTGGGTCACCACTCACGAAGACATCACAGATCGTAAGCAATCCGAGGATAGGATCGCATACCTGGCGCACTACGATGCACTGACCGGCCTGCCCAACCGCGTATTGTTTCAGGAACAGCTCGGGCAGGCATTGAGCAGGGCCCGCAGGTCCGAAAAAATAGCTCTGCTTTACATTGACATCGACGAATTCAAGAGCGTCAACGACTCGTTGGGGCACCCGATCGGAGACGAACTACTGAAGGCGGTAGCTTCGCGCTTGAGCAGCAGTATCAGGGAAACCGATCTGATCGCCAGGCTGGGCGGCGACGAATTTGCGATCGTTCAGACCGGCATCGAGGATCCTTCGGACGTCAGTGACCTCGTATTCCGGATTTACGAAACAATCCGCGCTCCCTTTGAATGTCTCGGACATCGGCTGGTTACCGATGCCAGTATAGGCATCGCGTTGGCGCCCCAGGACGCCAGTGAGTTCGATCAGTTGCTGAAGAACGCCGACCTGGCGCTGTACGGCGCCAAGGCCGACGGCCGCCGAACCTGCCGGTTCTTCGAGCCAGGCATGGACGCCCGTGCCAAGGCCCGGCTCACGCTGGAACGGGACCTACGGCAGGCGCTGGTGGAAGGCGGCTTCGAGGTACAATACCAGCCGGTTGTAAATCTTAGCAGCAACCAAGTGACGGGATGCGAGGCGCTCTTGCGCTGGCGCCACCCCGAGCGCGGTATGGTTTCGCCTGCGGAATTCATCCCGGTCGCCGAGGACACCGGCCTGATAAACCAACTCGGAGAGTGGGTGCTCACAACGGCCTGTGCTGAGGCGGCAACTTGGCCGGATGACGTCAGGATCGCGGTCAATGTTTCGCCCGTCCAGTTCAGGGACCCCATTTTGGGACTGAAGGTGGCGGCGGCGCTTTCGGCGTCTGGTCTTGCGGCGAACCGGCTGGAACTCGAGGTCACCGAGGCGGTCTTGATCCGAGATGACGAGTCGGCGCTGACCATTCTGCACCAGCTTCGTGCCCTCGGCGTCCGTATCGCGCTCGACGATTTTGGCACCGGCTATTCCTCGCTGAGCTATCTGCAGCGCTTTCCCTTCGACAAAATCAAGATCGATCGCTGCTTTGTCAGCGACATAGCGGAAAACGATGGATCAACAGCGATCGTGCGTGCAGTGGTAGGCATCGCCGCCGCGCGCAACATGACCACCACCGCGGAAGGCGTTGAGACTGAACAGCAAAGAGTGATTCTTCATGCGCTGGGCTGCACGGAGATGCAGGGCTATCTGTTCAGCCGAGCGCGGCCTGTTGCGGAACTCACAACGCTGCTTTCGCAGGCAAATCGTATTGCCGCGGCCTGAGACTGGGACTATCGCTTCGCTGCTATCACTTGGCCACTAACGATGGTGTGCCGGTGACCGCTTCACGACAAAACTCCTCACCGCGAGCAACTGTCTTCCGTTGTTCACGCAATAACGGACATGAATCGACACGGTGACTCTTCCGCGATGGGCCAAGAGCTGCCGTCGTCCGGCTTTTATTGAGTTAGATGGGAAGACTTCACAGCTTTTTGGAAAAGAGCATTCATTGCGGTGGAGATACCCTGTGTGGGACTGACCTCAAAAAAAAGGCCGGGTGTCGCGCAACTCTGCATGTTCTGCGCAATCAAACTATTCGGCGAAGGGCCAAACGGACCAGCATTAAACGGCGCGATTGTACTGTTGTACCAACTGTTCGTCGTCAAAGCGAGATACGTCGTGTAGAGAACCGCGATCTTGATCCCGCGATTTTTGATCGCAGTACAAAGCGAAACGGTGATCGGCTCCTGACAGCGTCCGTCACCATTAAGACCCGGTTGGGTGCACCCCCAATTGTATTCGTCGGCTACTCCATCAGATACGAAGAACAGCACTTTTTGAGGTTGCGCGGCCGTGCTGCCATCTCCTGGCGATGCGATCGCCAGGTTGATCTGAGGAAAAATACCGTCAAAATTAGTGTCCATGTCATCAAACTGCCCCTGTCCATTTACGGTCATGAGGTCGATATTTGCAGCCGACGTCTTGGCGCTCGAAAGACTCGATGTCAGCGAGGTGATGGTTGTGAGTCCAGCAGCAGCAGCCGTACTGCCAAACGTGTAAATCGCCATCCGGAATTGATTGGAAACTTGCTCCGTCGTAGTCGCTGTATCCATAAGCTGCTGCGTGGCCGCGCGGACGACGTCAATGCGCGTCGTCACACCAAGGCTCTTGGCAAGGTTATAGTAGTTGTTGCTGTCATTTAAGTCGTGGCAGGCAAAGCCGCACTGGTCCGACGTATTGTTGACCATTTTGGCAACATCGGTTGGTGTGGCTCCAATTCCCATCGACGGCGTGTTGTCTAACAACAAATAAAAATCGATATACGTCGGAAGAGCCGCCGCTGCTGTTGCGCTTCCGTTGATCGTTACCGTGGGCTTCCCTACCACGCTCATGAACGTGGTCGGCATCGTCGCGCTGTAGCTCACCACGGCTGTTTTGCTTGTACCACTACTCGTCACGGTAGCTGTGACGCTATTCAACGTGACGTTTGCCAGCAACGATGCCTGGCCATTGAACATACTTAGTGCGGACGCTTGCGACGCGCTGTTCGACGTAGCCGTCGCTACCTGGCTGACAGCGACAAGTGCCGCAGCGTCCGCTATCGCATCAAGCTTTGCGTACAATCTGCTGGCCATCGAATAGTCAACCGCACACCCCATGGCCGTCAGGATGGGCAACAATGCGAGACAAAAAAGCACAGCGATATTGCCACTTTTATCGCTTGCAAAGCACCTTAAAGATTCAGAAATGCGACTAATATGGGCCGCCATTTATCGCTCAATCGAAATCGATTCTCACATCTGAGTCACTTTTAACCTGGAAGCATTAGGAAACCATTAACCAAGATGGCTGCCTGCCCGA
>PLTD01000187.1 GCA_003165335.1 Rhodospirillales bacterium
GGACGGTGCGTTCCTGACGCATTGTGGCTCCGGCGGTGGCGCTTTTTGCTGTCGATTCAGTGGTTTGCATCAACAGCATAACCAAAACCGCCGGAGTTCTCGCCCAAATAAGCGCAATTCCTCGGCCTATTTCAACAATTTAGTCTTTATGGACGGACACTAACTAGGCTATGGCCTTTTGAGCGCGTTTTCAGGTTACTCGACCGACAGCACACATAAAAAGATGAGAGGCGCGCAGAATGTTGTGGAAAGCATCAACGATTCACGGTTTCGCCATAGCGGCGAGTGACGGCAAACTCGGTACCGTCAGCGATTTCTTGTTTGATGACGCTTCCTGGCTCATCCGCTGGCTGGTCGTCGATACCGGCAACTGGCTTTCCGGCCGCAAGGTTCTACTGCCGCCGTCTGTCCTCGGGCATCTGGACGAATCGGAACGTCAATTCTCTGTGAGACTGACCAAACAGCAGGTCAGGGATAGTCCAGCCATCGACACGGATCAGCCGGTATCCCGGCAGTCGGAGACCAGTATTTACGATTATTACGGCTGGAGTCCCTATTGGGGTACCGCCCTTTATATGGGCGGATACGGATATGTACCTCCCCGGATCGCGGCGTTATCGTCCGACCAATCAAGAAAACAAGCGGATGATTTCGCCGATGCTGGCAAAGGCAGCGGTGACCCCCATCTGCGCAGCGTCGAAGCGATCACCGGATATCACATCCACGCCAGCGACGGCGAAATCGGTCACGTCGAGGACTTCCTGGTCGCGGATGCCGATTGGAGCATCCATTACCTGATCGTTGACACGAAGAACTGGTGGCCCGGACGAAAAGTCCTGATTTCCCCGCAGTCGGCGCGGGAGATCGATTGGATGGAGAGGCTGGTCCATCTCGATGTCGACCGGCAGACGGTTGAAAGCAGTCCGCCATACGACGCGTCGACAATCGTCGATCGGGCCTACGAGAGAAAATTCCATGGCCATTATGCGCCTGTCCGGCCGGGCGACGGACTCTGAACGGGGCCAGTTTTTGATCCAAGGGCAGACTGAGCGCGGCAATGTTCAAATTCATCGAGGGTCTCCCCGCGGACGTGTTGGCGATCGAAGCGATCGGAACAGTGACTAGCGAGGATTATCGCCATACCCTTGTCCCGGCGGCCGAAGCTATGATCGCCAAAGGTCCGATCCGGATGCTTTATGTCATCGGCAAAGAGTTCAAAGGCTTTGAGCTTGAAACGCGGGATCTGCCGGAGCGTGGACGGATTGGCATCTTCAACCGGTCTTATTACGAGGAAGTTCTGATCATTCGGGTGCACCCCGAGTTGCTAAAGGGCGAGGCGCTGGTGGACCCGCCCCACCATCACAAGACGTTCTGGCATGAGCGCTACCGTTCCATAAGGGATTTGGAAAAACATCTCCATGCCAACGGAACGCGGGTGGTCAAATTCTTCCTTCACCTCTCGAAGGAAGAGCAGCGCAAGCGGTTTCTGGCCCGCATCGACGAGCCGGACAAGAACTGGAAATTCAGCACTGCGGAAATCAAGGAACGAGGATGCTGGAACCAATACAGGAAGGCCTACGAGGCGTGCCTCGGCGCGACGAGCACAAGCGACTCGCCCTGGTATGTCGTTCCTGCCGATGACAAGGAAAACGCAAGGCTGATCGTGTCGCAAATTGTCCTCGATACGTTCGATAGCCTTAAAATGAGTTACCCCAAGGTAAGCACGGAGCGAGAGCAGGAACTGGCGTCGATCCGTCTCCAACTCTCCGAATGAGCGATCGACCACAACGGTTCATTGTCGCCAATGACGAGCCCGCTGGTTATTGGAGCGGCTTGTCGGTGATCGGCGGTCATAACTTGCGGACGCGCGCGCTGTGAGGGTCGCCCGCTTTCGCATTTTCAGAAAATCCGGTTTGCAGTCACCGCAAGCGCCCATCCGTGCGGAGCTTTTCAGCGTCGAGCGCCTGGAGGGTATCGCGCCCCATTGTTACACTAAGGGCACCGACCCGTGCATGTCGCAATGATCGCCATGCGGGTGATGGAGCGCTCCCTTAACCAGATAATCGACATGATCACCGTGCGGGATCGCTTCGTGTCCGCAGTTCTGACCGTGGATATGGCCTGAGCATTTGGTCGCGGGGGTGCATTGCACAGGGTTCGCGGTGCTGACCTCGATGACATGCTCGTCGATATGATCCGCGTGGACGTTGTGCAGATGACCGTCATGAAGATAGTCAACATGGCCATCGTGCCGAATGGCTTTGTGTCCGCAATTCGGCCCATGCTGGTGGGCATGATCGGGATGATGATCGGCGGTGCAACTTGTCATGAACGTCTCTCCTTTGTCCGTGGGCTGGCGATGGAATGCGCAGGGTTCGGCGGCCCGACCTCAGCGATCGCTATGGGATCGCTGGCAGGGAAGCTCTCTTCCAGCGCTTCATCGAGCAGCCCATCGATATGCGCGGCGCTCGCAGTCGCATTGGGCTTCTGTTGTCGATTTCTGGATTCCATTGAACTCATTGCGTCACCGGTCCGCCCAGGTCGTGCTCCAGTCCCTGCATCGCCACCCCGAACTTTGCCCAGTCGCCTTGTTCCATCGACTTTCTAGCTTCTTCGAGCTGAGCCCGCGCCTGCTCCAATGCCGACTGCGGAATGCTAGTAACGGCGGGGGAAGGAGGGACGCCCGGCCCAGTGGCGGCGGGCGAAGTGGTGTGTCCGGCAAATAGAGCACTAAGTGCTTCGTCGAGCGTCGGCTCCATCACCACCCGGTCGCCGGCCACCGCGATCACGCGCTTCAGTTGCGGAAAGTTCGTACCGGCGGCTTGCAGGTACAACGGCACGATGTAGAGGAACGAGTTCTCTATAGGCGTGACGATCAGTTTGCCGCGAATAACCCGCGAACCTTTCTGGTCCCATAGGGTCAGTTGCTGGGAAATGATCGTGTTCTGATCGATCATCGCCTCAATCTGGTTTGGCCCGTAGATCAACTTGTCCTTGGGTAACTCGTAGAAGAGCGTCTTACCGTAGTCCGGGAAGTCGCTTCTCGCGGCCATCCAGGAAATCATGTTGTCCCGGTTCTGCGGTGTGAAGGGCGTCATCAGCAGATATTCCAGGGTATCGCTGCCGGGAAGTTTCATCAGGATGTAGTATGGCTCCATTGGGCCAGTCTGGCCGCCATAGGTCTCTGTAGGCGCCACCCACAGGTCTTCCCGGTTGTAGAAGACCTGAGGATCGGTCATGTGGAAGGTCTTGTACTCATCCGCTTGTATCGCGAAGAAATCCTCCGGATAGCGCAGATGCGATTTCAAATCCGGCGATAGCTGATCCAGGTCTTTGAAAACGCCTGGGAAGGCCCGCCGGTAAGCGGCAAGGATAGGGTCCTTGGGATCCATCACGTAGAACTGCACGGTCCCATCGTACATATCGACGACGATCTTTACCGAGTTTCGCAGGTAATTGAGTTGGGTGGCAAAGCCCGCAGGGTGCTGATTGGCGTAAGGGAATTGACTTGATTCCGTATAGGCGTCCTGGATCCAGTACATCTTGCCTGCGCTGAGAACAGGGTAGGGATCGTGGTCGAGCTTCAGAAAAGGTACGACCTTCGCCACCCGCTCTTGCGCGGTCCGCCAGATTTGAATGCGGCTTTCCGGCCTGAGGTAGGAGGTGAGAAGAATATTGACGTCTCCCTGGGTCCAGGCGAACAGCAGCCTTTTCCAGAAGCTGTCCAGCGGGATACCGCCCTTTCCAGCGTAGCTCGTGTAAACGTTGTCGTTACCCTTCGGGTAATCGAATTCCTTAATACCGGTTGAAACGATCCGATAACCCGGCATCCCTTCCCCGTAATAGATCGCCGGCTGGCTTACATTCAGTCCAAAGGTCGATTCTGCGGGAATATTCTGCAGAATATATTGCGGGAAACCACCGCCGACGGTCCGCGAGACGAAGTTCATGACCAGACCATAGCCATGCGTGAACTGCAGGTACTGGTTGACCCAGGTTTGAGCTTTTGCGGGCAGCTCCGGTGATAGCTCGCGGGTCGCGAGCATCACTTGATGATAGCCGTCCTGTAGATGGTAGCGGTCGACACCGACATTATAGAAATCATAGTAAAGACGGATCGCCTGGGTCTGTTCATAGGTATTGAGCAGCGGCCGCGAATCCCACAGTCGAATATTGTCGATCGTGTCTTGATTGCGCGCGAGCACGGCCGGCGTCAGGTCGGATAGAGCCGGATAGGATGTCTCCTGAATGGCGTCGAGCTGATAGGCCTTGCGCGTGAAATCGATGAAATGCTTCAGGTAGGGAGTTTCGAGAGCCAGTTCGCTTGGCTGGACGATGAACTTTTGGAACACTGCAGGCAGAAGCAGGACCAGCAGGATGTACAAACCGAAATAGATGCCCGATCCCGTAACGAGCGTTTTAAAGCGCGGGCGATAAACATTGAATGCAAGCAGAGCGCAGGCGCCTGCCGATAGCGCGACCATGATCCAAAGGGAGATCTTCGTGACGTGATCTGCAGTATAGCCGGCTCCGTAGACGACGCCCAAAGTGGAGTAGACGAGATTGTAATGGTCGAGGAAGAGCCCGAATCCCCAATCGGCGACCAGAACAAAAAGAAGGGCGGAGATATGGGAGGTGGCGCCCGCGCCCGGCGCGACATTTCCGCCCGCGCTCACCCGCAAGGATCCGAACAAGACGTAGGTCACTGATACGATTGCTAGCGTCAACACCGTCAGCATCATCAGGCTGGTTTGCAATAACTGATAAAACGGTAAATGAAATACATAGAAACCGACATCGATGCCGTATAGCGGATCGGCCATTCCAAAGGATCCGCCATAGCGGAAGCGGAGATAAGTGTCCCACTGCGTGTAGAAAGCTGCAGCGAGAAACAGCGCGATCGCTGCGCTGATCAGGATAACGGCCGCGTTCAAATACCTGGGAGAAATCTCGATACCAGCCTCGGCGAACGCCTCTGCCTCCGACAGGGGCTCCGTGGACTTGGTCTTGCCGCGTCCCCGCAACGTGAATCCGTTCCTGGTGGGCTGACGAAGATTGACCCACAGGAACAGAAATGCGGCGAGGAATGCAAACGCGAACAACCCCCAGCGAATCGAGAGCAGCGTCCAGAAAATGCCGGTGTAGTCGAGTTGCTGCATCCACAACCACTTTTCCGCGTAGCTCGCAGTGCTTCCGAGGACGACGATTAGCACAAACACGGCGGCAAAAGTCCATAACAGGCGATTTCCCCTCCGGAGATTCCGCACGGTTTTGCTGTTCTGTTCGATGGGGGGGGGGCGCGGATGTCTGGCAATCGTCGGTATGTCGTCCATATCGTGTGGCTCCAGATTGCTTCGGTACGTCTAAAGTCGACCAGGCGCTTTTCGCGTCACGTCGCGGCCGGTTGGGCTCCCCAGACTGCTGGCGGCCACAACGTCAACCGTAGCAAATAGCAAGCCGAGTGGCGGAGCCTCGGAATCTACTCATTCGCTGCTCCAACGGAGCCTTGGCGCTTGCTTGGCTTTGTTGTGTTTGCTGCTCCACCGGCTCAGTGCTTCCTTGCTTGAGTCGATCGTTTAGCTCTGTTCGGATTTTGTCGTCGATCATGATGTCTCCTGAAGCCGGGGGTTGCGTGGAAGTCGACGGGCTTGGAGATCAGGCGGCAGCTTGCGCGCCCAACCTTTCCGCGTCAGGTGCAGATCAGCGATCACGCAGTGGGAGCTGGCGCGCCGCATGGGCACCGATCAGTCGCAGATTTCAAAATTGGAGCGCGGCGAGCGACGTCTGGATATTGCCGACTACGCGCGTTACTGCCACGCGATCGGATTAGATTCAAGATATCTGCTCAAGGAAGTTGATTGATGCTGACCATGGGTTTGGGCTCACCGATAAACTGAGTTATGGCGGCTTCCATTAGCGCCCATCCAAGTCATTCAGGGTGGTGGAAGCCGCTCCCGAAACCTGTCATTCGTTCAGCTTGCAGGGTCCGGCTGATCCGGCTCGCTTCCGAAGTCTCCTGGTCGCCGGCGGGATCTGGCTGGAGAATGCCACCCGCACGCATCAAAAGCGTGACGTCTTCCGCCGCGAGGGGTCCCGCGAAGTAAAAGCCCTGCACTTCGGGACAGCCCCAACCCTTCAGCA
>PLTD01000257.1 GCA_003165335.1 Rhodospirillales bacterium
GGAATCTTTCCCCTGAGGACCTGCTCGACGCCGCCTACATCCCGTCACTTTGGCGCATGCAGGACGTCACCCTGCGGTGGTTGGTTGGCGCAGTCATCGGACCGCTGGTGCTCGACGCGCTACTGCACGCCGATCCAAACCTGTATCGTCGGCTCGCTCATGCCAGGCGAAAGCGGCGGCCCCACATCTGCTACCCGCTCCGGCCTTAATTTAACGCGTATGGGGTCGAACCCTCTGGATCGCTTCGAAAAGTTTCAGGTTACATCGCCATTCTCCTTTCCAGGACTTATCCTGTCGCAAGGGTCGTGTACGCCAAGCCGCCCTTCGGCGGACCCGCCCAAGTCCTGGCCTATCTCGGCCGCTACACCCACCGGGTCGCCATCGCCAACTCTCGTCTGGTCAGCGTGACCGACCAACACGTCGCCTTCCGCTGGAAGGATTATCGCCACCACGGCAAGGCGAAGATCATGACCCTGGACGCCGACGAGTTCATTCGGCGCTTTCTCCTCCACACCCTGCCCGATGGGTTCCACCGCATTCGCCATTACGGCTTTCTCGCCAACGGCCATCGCGTCCAGAAGCTCGCACTCTGCCGCGAGCTGTTGGATGTTCCTCCGTCGAGCACGGCCACCGAGAAGATCGACGACGCAACCCATATGCACGCGGTAGATCGCTGTCCCTGCTGTGGCGGCGCAATGATGACCATCGCCATCTTGCCGCAGCCGCAATCTCGCCGACCAGCCTTCTGGAACGACAGCTCATGACGCACCGGCGTTTGAGACCCGTTGCACTGCCGATGCTGGACACCGGGCGCTTCGGTCGGACCCGTGTGCCCTGTCGTGACAAAATCGGCCCGGCGCCTGGTCAAAACGGCAACAACTGCGCCGACCCGGTGATTATCGTGATCGCGCGGCATTCAAGCGAGCGTGAGAGTAATCCAGATCAGCCCCAAAACACCGCCGCTCACGCTCGGCTGGGCGCTTCGGACCAGCCGCCGCAGCCTCAATCCCCATAGCAAGATCGCCACCCCGCGGGTTCGCTCAATCCGGCTTCAATGAGGTCGCGATCGCGCCTACCCTCATTCCGAGCCCGCGACCTCACAGAAGCCTCCAGATTCCCTTTGGCCTTGAAATCTGATTCATCATGTTTGCTGGGTCAGGAGGTCAGCATGGGATGGCGAAATCGAAATCTGAAGATTTGCGTTCGCGTGTAATCGCTGCGGTGGATTCGGGTCTGTCGCGGCGTGCTGCAGCGGAGCGTTTCGGGGTTGCGATTGCGAGTGCGATCCGCTGGGTACGTGAGTGGCGGGAAAGCGGGAGCGTCTGTGCTAAGCGCCAAGGCGGAGACCTGCGTTCCTATCGTATCGAGGCCTACCGCGACGTCATCCTGACTGCGATCGAGAAGCAAGTGGACATCACGCTGGTTGAGCTGGCCGAGCTACTCCGGCAGGAGCATGGCGCCGTGTTTGCGACGAGTACGATCTGGCGTTTTCTTGACCGTCACGGCTTTACCTTGAAAAAAAACAGCGCACGCGAGCGAGCAGGAGCGGCCCGACGTCGCCGCGCGGCGACAGGCTTGGTTCGACGCCCAGCCTGATCTTGATCCCGAGCACCTGGTCTTCATCGACGAGACCGGCGCCTCGACGAAGATGGCTCGCTTGCGAGGCCGAACCAAGCGTGGGCTTCGGTGCCGATCTCCCATTCCTCACGGACATTGGAAGACGACGACATTCACCGGTGCGTTGCGCCTGACAGGAATGACCGCGCCCATGGTCTTGGACGGACCAATGACCGGCGAATGGTTCCTGGCTTATGTCCAGCAGGTTCTCGTCCCGACGCTGAGGCCAGACGATGTCGTGATCCTCGACAACCTCCCGGCACACAAGAGCATCGCCGCCAGGGCGGCGATCGAAGCGACAGGCGCAAGGATGCTCTTCCTTCCGCCATATTCCCCCGACTTCAACCCGATCGAAAATGCCTTTTCCAAGTTGAAATCGATCCTGCGCAAGGCCGCCGCGCGGACCGTCACGGATCTATGGGATGTAATCGGCGATGCTCTCCCGCGCTTCACCCCAGACGAATGCGCAAATTACTTCTCAGCCGCTGGATATGAGCCAGAATGATCAGAGTCTGCTCTAGCCCGGCGCGGCAAGAGCGTGATCAAGCGAGCAGCGATCGTCGTGGGATCGAGATGAGCCGCCATAATCCCCGCTTTTTTGGTGGGGATTTGCTCGTATTTGGTGTTGCCGGTCGATCTATTCGTGGTTCAGGTGGTCATTTGCGCAGCCTCGTTCTACGCCCACGTCTTTTTCGACAAGGAATATCATGTCGAGGGATCGCGGCTTCAGCGGTTCGCCTGGTTCAGACGCAAGCAGGCGCTGCACTTCATTCATCACCGACACGCCGGCTGCAATTTCGCGGTGATCGATTTCTTCTGGGACAGGATTCTCGGGACCTATAGAGGGCTGGAGTGTGAAATCGCGTCCAACCGTGATCCCACCATCACCTGGCGCTAAGTCGTTGATGGAATAGTTATATCGAGCGGCTGCGAGGGACATGATTGGAGGCAATGCCCGCTCTGCCTGATTCAACCATTCTCCAATGGAACCAATACATTATATGCATTCACGGACGGGCACAGTTCGGCGCGATTTCACATCGGTACCGAAGCGGAGACAGCCGTCAAATATACCAATCGGACAGCGGCACCGATCGATTGTCTGGGCGTTTGAAATTCAATTCAGGATAGTGTCGCCGCGATATTCACGGTTCCCGGGAGTGGTGCGATTTCAAACGGTTGATCTCTCGTGGCGGTTGGCGGACAATCCCAATACAGACGGCGGGAATCGTCGGCAAATAACGGGAGCATCGAAGTGGGAAAATTTCTGGAAAATCTGCACCGGTCGCTTTTGCTCGGCGTCTTTCTGACGCTGGTTGCTGTTACGGCATTGCACCGAAGCTCGGTCACGGAACCGCTCTGGGCGGCCTATTTCCTGATGTATGTGCATGTGTTCTTCGGCATCTTGTGGATCGGCCTGCTCTATTATTTCAACTTCGTCCAGACGCCGACCATGCCAAAAATCCCGGCTGAGCTCAAACCTGGCATTTCCAAGTACATCGCCCCGGAGGCTTTGTTCTGGTTTCGCTGGTCGGCGGCGTTCACAGTCCTGTTCGGACTCGTCACCGCGTGGGTCAAAGATGATATCGTGATGACCCTTGAGGTTCGCGCGCCCTACACGACGATCGGCATCGGCATGTGGCTTGCCATTATCATGGCTGCCAATGTCTGGTTCGTCATTTGGCCGAACCAGAAAAAGTCGCTCGGTATCGTGCCGGCGGACGACGCTGCGAAGGCGAAGGCTGCACGCGTCGGAATGATCGCGTCCCGGATCAATACGGTGCTCTCAATTCCCATGCTTTATTGCATGGTCATGCAGGGCGCGGCGCTGAATATCGGCTGATCGCCCGCTCGCTCAAGGGAAAGGAGCGGTGAACCGCTCCTTTCCCTCCGGGCTGATATCACCCGAACCGTCGTGCGGCAGGAACAGCATCGGACCATAGAACAGTAGGAAGAGGCCGAAGGCGGCGATCCACAAACATGCCGACACGATGAGTGTCGATTTCGCTTACTTGCCGATGAAAGCCGATCTGGAAAATGCTGTCGAACGTCATAAAGTTCGTTCAACACCGCGAGGATGTCTTCGAATAATTCGGGAGCGGCTATTATGGCCTCAACGGGTAAGCACGACCTCGCATTGAAGACCGACGATGAAATCAATTCATGGATTATGAGCGTATGGGGGCCAGTCGCACAATAGTTTTGCCCACTTTGCCAAGCTGTTGGTGTCCCCTCAGACACCAACGAAATTGGTCGCCGACAGCGTTGGCTCCCCATCAAATCTATAGGCGACGAGGGGATCCACCCTTCCCGACACTGTAGTCCACACAGGCAACGACCTCAGACAGCGGTTCCATCGGCTTGTCAGGGTCAAGCCAGTAATGCCCAATGGCTGGCGCGGCGTGATCGACTCCGCCAACCTGGTGAAGGCCAATCGGGAGGCGCTGGCAGCCTGCCGCGAGGCGGCGGCTAGGACCAAGACGGAGCAGCGCTGCA
>PLTD01000083.1 GCA_003165335.1 Rhodospirillales bacterium
GCTGGATTTTATCCTGAAAATTTAGGTTTTGCTGAGGTTAGCATCTCGCTCGGATCGAACGCACCTGACCAACCATTGCTCTGAAAATTGCATGTCCAATACCATTCCACTTGAGGTGTCACAAAAAGCGCCAGGACGGTTCACACTTTTTCTAGGTGCTGCACCAGGCGTCGGAAAGACCCATCAGATGCTCCGGGCCGCGCTTCGAAGGAAGGCGGATGGGACCGATGTGATAATCGGCGCCCTCGAATCTCACGGTCAACCTGACATGCACGCGCTTGCCGAGCCGTTCGAAACAACCCCGCTCCAGAAGGTGAAGCACAGGGGCCTCGATCTTGAAGAGATGGACCTCGACGCAATTCTTGCCCGACGACCGCAACTAGTTCTTGTTGACGAGCTCGCTCACGTTAACGCGCCCGGGAGCGCTCGCCCGACCCGCTATCTCGACATTCAGGAGCTACTCGCGGCCGGTATCGACGTCTATTCGACCGTGAACATTCAACATTTCGAAAGCCTGCACGGCACCGTCGCCAATATCGCCAAAATTCGTGTGCGCAATACCGTGCCGGACAGCATGATTGAACTGGCCGACTCGATCGAATTCGTTGACCTGCCACCAGAGAAGCTTCTCGACCGGCTTCACGAAGGCAAGGTCGATACAGGCAATCTGAAACAGCAGGCGATAACCCGCTATTTTTCGCTTCGCACCCTCGGTGCGATGCGTGACCTCGCTGTGCGCGCCACGGCGAGCAACCGTATACTGGTTTGCGTTACCGAGGCTCCCCATTCTATCGAACTCCTCCATTCGGCGAAGCGCATGGCCACCCGTCTCGGTGCCGAATGGACTGCGCTCTATGTGAAAACGGCGAGCTTCAATAGGCTTAAGGAGTCGGAGCGGGAGTCATTGTCCGCGATTCTGCTGACCGCCAAAAAGCTGGGCGGCGAAGCGGTCGTTATTCCCGGCCGCCACATCGCCGACGACGTACTGCGATATGCCAGGCGGACAAATGCCAAGAACATCATCGTAAGAAAGTCGGAACGTTCCCGATGGTCCGAAGTGCTCCACGGCTCCGTCGTGCGCGAACTCGCGAAGCATGCATGGAACATTGATTTACATGTTGTCACGAATGAAAGAGCCCCTTGGGATGAACCGGCGAAAGCACTCAAGCCTGCTTTTAAATGGACTGCCGCGGCCATACGGCCATATATAGTCAGCACTGGGATCGTCGCACTGGCGGTGGGCTTTGCCTATCTTATCAGCCAAGTTTCTACTCGCGACAACCTGTCGATCATTTTCTTGATTCCCGTCTTATGGTCGGCACTCCGCTATGGGCTGTGGCCGTCGATCGCGGCGTCTATCCTAAGCGTCCTTGCGTGGGATTTCTTCTTTACCATACCTCTATACAGCCTCGAGATGGATGATCCACGAGACATTCTGGCTCTGGCTTTTTTCTTCGTTGTCGCACTCATTATCAGTGAACTAGTCGCCGCGAAGAAGAAACTAAGCGAAAGTCTGGCGAAGCAAGCTGAGGTCGCGAAGCGCCTCAATGTGGTTAGCCAGAAGATCGCAGAGGCTGGATCGCAGGAAGAATTGCTGCGTGTTCTCGCAAACGACGTAGCGGTCATGCTCGACTGCGACGTGATCATACTGATGCCGGAAGCTAACGGGTTGCACCCTCGGGCGGCTTCAAGGCCCCAGCGCAAACTCACTGCTACGGATCAAGCCGCTGCGCACTGGGCTCTTAGCCGCATACTGCCCGTGGGACGAGGCACCAAGAGCCTACCTGGAGCAAACTATCTGTTCCACCCATTGCGCACGCCGCGGGGTGCTGTCGGTGTCGTAGGGATTAAGCGTGAGCAGTCTCCTCTCCTTCTGCCCGACGAGTACAGCCTGCTCTCAACGCTTCTTGACCAAGCTGCCGTAGCAGTCGAGCGCGCGCAGCTTGCCGAGGCAATCGACCAAACCCGCTGGCAAGTCGAGACTGAGCGGCTGCGCAATACGATGCTGACGTCGATCTCGCACGATCTACGCACACCGCTCACAACGATCATCGCGGCGCACTCGACACTCAAGAGCATCGGGCCTGAAGGCGATGCTGCGATTCGGATGGAATTGGTCGATATGGCGCAGGCCGAGGCGGAGCGATTAAACCGATTCATTGGCAATCTTCTCGACATAACCCGACTCGACTCTGGCAGTCTCAACCTCAGGCTTGAGCCAATCGATTTAGAGGATGTGATCCGATCGGCTCTCGACCGAGCGCGACCGCTCATTTCCAATCATGTTGTCGACGTCGATCTGGATCCCGATTTACCGATGGCAAGTGCTGATTTTCTGTTGCTCGAGCAAGTCATTTTCAATCTTCTCGACAACGCTGCAAAATATTCGCCCTCGAATACCGCCATCACCATTCGCGCCTATCTTGAGCATGACGGGATAGGCATTGCCGTGATGGATAATGGAGAGGGGCTCCCCGCTCAATCGATCGAGGCGATCTTCGACAAATTTGTCCGTCTTCGGATGGGCGATAAGAAGCGCGCCGGCACCGGACTGGGGCTGCCGATTTGCCGAGGCTTTGTAGAAGCGATGGGGGGAACGTTGACCGCTACCAATCAGCGAGACCGATCGGGGGCAATATTCTCGATCAGCCTAGCGAAAGCTCCCGCCAGGACGTCGACCGTCGAAAGGTTAACCCCAGGAAGGCGAGCCGATCGCTGATGGGCGTCGATGGTGCCGCCGGAAAGTGGGTGTGTCACGACACCGGCTCCCTGCACCGCCATCCGGCGTCGAATCGTTGGGTCGGCCCTGACGAACACCAGTAACGGGGAAGATTTCCCCCAAAAGACCCGGAGCCGGCAGTTGGCCGGAGGTCCCATTTACCTCGGCAAATGGCAGATCTCGGTCAGCGCGGTTGAACGGGTTCATTGTGGCGCGGTTTTCACGGCTAACTATAAATCGCCTGATCGGAAATATCCGCTCCATACGTTCCAATCGGCGATCGTTCTGCTTTCCGTCACTTTGCGAAGGGGAGGCGGCCAAGCCATTCAGTTGAGTGATGGCAGCGCGCGAAAGCGGTCTTTGGGAGCTACCGCTCGATGCCACTCGAGCCAGCCGCCTAATGCGCATTAGCCTTAGACTGCCTAGTGCCAGTGGCTCAAACAGTTGATATGGGTCAATGGAGCGCTTTGCCAAATGACGTCAGTTAGGTTTGAATCGTGAAGCAGGAGGCGACGATGTATTATAAATACTTCCGTGAACGCGCGTCCTTGTGCCGTCGCTCCGCCGAGGGAACGAACGCGTGGCTTTCGGAAGTGTCCCTAGAATTGGCGGTCATGTTCGAAGAGATGGCGGAGGACGCTTTAATCCGCGAACTCAGCCGCCGAAGCGAGGCCACTGCGGTGGCGGCCGGACTGAAAGCGCAACGTCCCATGCAACCAGACGCAGCGACGCTGCAGAGCCGGGCCTCCCCCTGGTGGCGGATAGGATGCGACCGACCGAGGGAAAGGCGGCCCGTGCATCCAACGAGCGCGATTGAATGCATCTGAGCGTAAACCATAGGGCGGTCTTTTATTTCTCGTTTGCAACTTTGCGCTGCGGGGCCCATGGATTTTTTATGCCGAAATGGTCAGCTTTCACTCATGCCCGACTGCATAGAAGCGAAACGATATCGGCCCTCCGTGCCGCTGAGTCTCAATTGGCTGGTGTCATGAACTTGGTTTCGTGCCAGTGAGCGCCGCCGGTTGGGGACAGATCGGCCTACTCGCGCTCCTCGTCGCCGCTCTGGTGAGGCCGCTGGGTGGCTATATCGGCCGCGTCTATGCCGGTGAGCCGACGGTGTTACGGCCGGTTCTGAAGCCGGTTGAGTCGGCTATCTACCGATTAGCGGGCGTTGATACCGCGACCGAGCAGACCTGGTCTTCCTATACCGTTTCTCTACTCATCTTCAACGCGGTCGGAGCGGTCGTGCTATACGCCCTGTTACGCCTGCAGGAGCTGCTGCCGCTCAATGGACAAGCATTCCCGGCGGCGTCTCCGGATCTGTCGCTCGACACGGCGGTCAGCTTCGTTTCCAACACCAGCTGGCAATCCTATGCCGGCGAGACGACCTTGTCTTACCTATCCCAGATGGTGGGAATAGCCGTCCAGAGCTTCCTGTCCGCGGCGACCGGCATGGCGGTCGCGATGGCGCTGATCCGCGGAATCGCGCGCCGGGCTACCGAGACGATCGGCAATTTCTGGGCCGACCTGACGCGCGGCGTGCTTTACGTGCTGTTGCCTATCTCGATTGTGGCAGCGCTGTTCTTCATGTTCGAGGGCGTGCCGCAGACGCTGGAGCCATTTGTGGCGGCGCATACGATCACGGGTGACATACAGCTAATCGCGCGCGGTCCTGTCGCCAGCCAGGAGGCGATCAAGCTGCTAAGCGGCGACGGCGGCGGATTCTTCAACGTCAACTCGGCCCATCCGTTCGAAAACCCGACGGCGCTGACCAATCTCATCGAAATGGTCCTGATGATGACGATCGGCGCAGCGCTAACCAACACGTTCGGCCGCATGGTCGGCAACGAAAAGCAGGGCTGGGCCGTGTTTGCGGCGATGGCATTGTTGTTCGCGCTTGGCACCGCCGGACTGAACGTGGCCGAACTCGACGGCAATCCGGCCTTCACGCCGCTCGGCGTCGACCAGGCGGCGGGCCCGCTGCAGCCGGGCGGAAACATGGAAGGCAAAGAGGTACGCTTCGGCATCGGCGGATCGGCGCTGTTCGCCGAGCTTTCGACCGCATCCTCCGACGGCGCGGTCAATGCGATGCATGACAGCTTCATGCCGCTCAGCGGCGCGATCCTGATGGCCAACATGATGGTCGACGAGGTGATCTTCGGTGCCCCCGGCTCTGGCCTGTGGGGGATGCTGCTCTTCGCCTTTGTGAGCGTATTCCTTGCCGGCCTGATGATCGGACGGACGCCGGAATTCATCGGCAAGAAGATCGAAGAGCGGGAGATCAAGATGACCGCACTCGCTCTGCTCGTCGCGCCCGCCGCGATCTTGGGGCTGACGGCGGTGGCAAGCGTGATCGCGCCTGGCTTGGCGGGGCCGGCCAATTTCGGACCGCACGGCTTCTCCGAAATCCTTTATGGCTTCACCTCGGCCGCAGCCACCAACGGAAGCGCCTTTGCCGGACTTTCGGCGAACTCGCCCTTCTACAATGTGACGCTGGCGCTCGCGATGTTCGCGGGCCGCTATCTGGTGATCGTTCCGGTGCTGGCGATTGCCGGATCGCTCGCCGCCAAAGGCGCTGCGCCGCGCAGCGCCGGCACGCTGCCGACCGATGGCGCGCTCTTCGCCCTGTTGCTTGCCGGCACTATCGTGATTGTCGGCGGACTCAGTTTCTTTCCCTCTTTGGCGCTAGGCCCGATCGTCGAGCATTTCGCCATGCAGACAGGGCTGACCTACTGAAAGCCGAATAGTCGGGAGGCCTTAGGAACCCGCGAGTGTCCGCCTCAGCCGTGCGATCGCGGCGGGAAGACCGCGCACGGTCATGATCCTGCCGGTGGCGTCATAATCCTGAGACAGCACGCGTGCATTCTCGTATATTTCGCCAAGCAGCCCCTGTTTCGCGTAGGGCAGGGTCAGCTGTTCGTCGACCATCGACGCCTCGAAGAACGCAATAATGGTCTCGCGCAATGCGGCCACATCCTCGGGCCGCTTGGACGAGAGGAGGATCGCGTCAGGATGCTTGGCCTGCAGGTGGGCGCGATCCTCGTCGCTCACCCGATCGATCTTGTTGAGGATCAAGCGTGACGGCACAACGTCCGCCCCGATCTCGCGCAGTACCTCGCGCGTGACCTCGAGCTGCGAGAGGTAGGTCGGATCGGAGGCGTCGACGACATAGAGCAGCAAGGAGGCCTCAAGCGCCTCGGCCAATGTGGAGCGGAACGAGGCGACCAGATCGTGGGGCAGCTTCTTGATGAAGCCGACCGTATCGGCAACCAGTACGCGCGGGCTCGCCTCCGGCTGCAATGCCCGCACCGTCGTGTCGAGCGTCGCAAACAGCTGGTTCGCCACCAGCACATCGCTGCCGGTGAGGGCGCGCATCAGGGACGATTTCCCGGCGTTGGTGTAACCGACCAGCGCGACACGCAACTGGTCCCGGCGACCAGACCGGCGTTGGTCGTTTTCCTTCTGGGTAGCCTCAAGCTGCTCCTTCAACTCCGCCAGACGATCCCGGATCGCGCGCCGTTCGAGATCGAGATCGGATTCGCCCGCCCCGGCACCCTGTTGCCGACCGCCACCGGAAGCCGATTCTCGCAGGCGTGGGGCGATATATTTCAGGCGCGCGATTTCGACTTGGAGCTTGGCCTCACGGCTGTGCGCATGGCGATGGAAGATTTCCATGATCACGCCGGTCCGGTCGAGCACCTTGGCCCCGGTGGCACGTTCCAGATTGCGAATCTGGCTGGGCGAGATTTCGTGATCGACGATAACAAAATCCGGTTTCAGCGGCGCATCAGGTTCGGTCTCGGCGGAAGGCGGTTCAGGGGCCGTCGTTTCGGCGGATTCGATACGTTCACGCGCCTTCGTCGTATTTTTAGGCGCCATCGATGCGACGACGCCCGTTCCGCCGGTTATCGCGGCAAGATCCTCAAGCCGGCCCTTACCGAGCACGGTCGCGCCGCTCACCCCGTCGCGTTTCTGCGACAGAGTGCCGACGACCTCGTATCCCAGCGTCTTCACGAGATGACCCAGTTCTTCCAGGCTTGCGGCAAGAACGGCATCGTCCACGCCGGGAAGCTGAATACCGACCAGGATCGCGCGCTGCACAGGTGGTTTTGTGTCCATGATGGATGACGTCACACGAATTGCGCCGGGGCGCCAGTAGTATGCTGAAAATGCGATCGCCGGCTGTTCGACTGCGTCTCTGTTATGGGCTCGGCTTTATGCTGCTTCGTGCCGTGCCTGCTGGCGTTCGATAGCGCGGGCGAGCGTCCCACCTTCGAACACCGTGTCCTCCACGCCGCGGAGCAGTTTGATGATGTAAAGCGCCTCGCCCCCCAATTCGGCCAGTTGGACGCAGAATCTCAGTGCGCTGTCCAAGGTCGGGAAGGTCTTCTCATATTCGATGGAGCTCGCGGGAGGAGCCGCCTTGGTTTTCGTGTAGCTCAGAACAAACAATATATTGGCCATGATTGATCTCGATGTGCGGGAAACAGTTTGGACACTGGACAGGCCTGGACTAAAGGGCGATGGCCGAGTTCAGTCGGTGTCGCGGCATCGGTGGCGCTGTTCGGGTTGCCGGGTGGCTGACGACCAAATGAGCCGCATCGACCGCGTGTTGCTGCGGACCGCCCAAGCGTAAATTCCGACAATGGAATGCACGCAAGTCCAACTCACAATCCCTTGAGGATACGAAGAATCCTCGCCCCATCCGCCGCCCAGCCGGCTTCCCACCGATTGCGGACTGCTTGCCGGGGAGAGACGCTTCTTGCGGCTGCTCAGGACCACGAACGTCGTCACGGGCGACAGGATGGCCAACCACCGGCTCACGATGCCCACCGCTCTGACGTCGCGACCGGACGATGCGCGACAAGCAGCAAGTGGGCCGCATGCTCCATAAAACGCGGGCTCGCGCCATAGGCGTCCTCGATCCGGGAAAGCTCGCTGTCGAACTGATCGTCGGCCAGCGCCGGGACCAGGGGGTTCCAACGCGGGTCCAGCGCAAAGCGGCTATGGAACAGGTCCAGTCCGCGCAGCGTCTCGATCTCGAAATCATGCGCGAAATAACCGCGTAGTTCCGATGCCGAGAACAGGTGGATATTCATGGTGAAGCACCGCCCATCGCACAGTTCGACCCGGCAGCGGTCAAGAATATTGTCCTGGCGGAATTGCTGCGCGTTCTCGACCGTATCCACGAACACCGAAGGCGGGCTACCGATCGGGCGGACCGTGGCGACAAAGAAGCCTCGGGTAACCCGCGCAAGCTCCCGGGCGATCCAGGGAAGGCGTATGACCTCCAGATGGCTCAGAACGCTATAGAGGCAGATTGTCAGATCGACCGACTTGTCATTTTCAGGCAGCCGATCGCACAGATCGGCGACTTCGAATGTCAGTGCGACTTCGGGCAGATCGCTCAAGTCGCGCGACAGTAGCCGCGCCCGCTCCACCTGGGCCCCGGCGATGTCAAAGCCGCGGGCGGATATCCGGGAAAAGCCGAGGCTATGCGCGCGGGTCACCAGTCGGCGCAGCCACGTGCCCGGGCCGCAGCCTGCATCGAGAATCCGGATCTCGCATCGGCCGGCGGCGCGTAGCGCCACCAGCTTGGCGTCGAGCACCTCCCATAGGCAGCGGTCGGCATAAGCGTGCGGGCCATCGAAGGCGAAAAGCTGATGCGGGTCACCGTCGGCATAAGCGGCATAGCCTGCGCCGGCCTGATTATAAATTGCGGCGACGCCCTGTCCTGGGTTGGCGCGGGCCAACCGAGCTGCCGCGGCGACGTCACGCTCAGGCACGATCCGAATGTTCGGGTTAACCATTGTTGGATACTGTTTCGAGTTCGATGGGGTAAGGCACCAGAATGGCTGCGTACTGGCGGCCATGATTCAGTGTTGCGAAACGCGTGGCTTCGGCGCGGCTGGTAAATAGACCACCGCGCAAGCCTAATGGGTCGCGGACGACCCAGAGCCCCCGCCTGTTCTTGCCGACCAGCAAAGCAGGAGAGCGGAAATATGCCAAGATTTGCTCCATTGACGAGTCACGCCGGAAACGGCCGCTCTACAGAAGTAAAATCGGCGCCATAAAAAATCGAGGAGACAAAAGTCTGTATATTATAAACGAGAAATAATAATGACGTTTTTACTAAAGCGAACCCTTGAGGCGATGAAGACTGAGGGTCCGAGCTCTGTGGCCAAACCTTGCGTTGACCATCATCAAGCTTCGGGCAATATCGATCTACGGTGGACAGAAGAAGGCCTGCGGAAAGCTCCCAATTTCTGCATGTCGACAGAGTTGGATAGTTTTTCCAGAAAGCCGACGTCGTTGCCACAGGGGCCGTAGCAGTTGCAGCAGGACATAGTCCTTGTCGTCATGTTCCTCCAGCAAAACTGGCCACCGGCAAGGAATGCCCTAGTCGAGCTTGAACAAGCGCTTAAAAACTCCATGTCAAAGTCAATAATAAATTATAAAGACCCTATAAAATTGCAAATGCGCAATATTGTTTTAGGTCTTCCTCCGGTCGGTTAAGGCTCTCGTTCTTTATAAATATCGCATTCGCTTGATATAGAATTTTTACGGCCATACGTGCTTCCTAGACGACACCCATCCATAAACGGGGTCGCAGCGGCCCAAAAGTTATCATGAGCGATCTGTCATTTGTTCCAAATTACAAGAAGACTAAAGTGTCGCCTCCAGCGATTGGAACGGATTGTGGTAAGACTTTCTTAGCAAAAACCTCCGCACTCAACTTGTGCGGCGTGCGGACTAAGCTGGGCCGTAAAGCGATTGAGCCGGCCCAGCTATTTCGTGGTGAAGAAGTTGTACTGCTGGCGAGGCGAGAACCAGATCAAGCTATAGTTGGCCAGCGAACCCACTTGAACGAAGTACTGTGATGGCACGACAATGATCTCGTTTGGAGGTTTGCCTCGTTTTTTGCGTTCGAACCTGCGTTGTTTGGTCGTCTTTTGCACTGCCGTTTATACCAATGCTCACGCAGGAGCCATTAAAGCTACTCGGCAACAGGCCCTGGCCAATGCGCTAAACTTTCTCCTAATTCCTCCCGCACCGACGCTGCCCAGTGTCCGCATCGTCGACCGGTGACCTGACACGACTCCATATTGCAAGATGCAAATCGATCGAAGTTGGGTAATTGTCATACACTTTGTCTGGACCGTTGCCATTTCTGGGTACGCGTTTGGAATCCGTAGCCTCTGGTTTGATTTGATAATTTTGGCAAACGCCGCCGCCGCCGCCGCCGTCGCCATGTTTCGAGGTGAAAAATACGGAATATTAAAAGTTACTTTGTGGGACGAGGTTTTGGGCTTTGTCACCGTTATGGTCTTAGCGCACTTGTTCTATTAGAGTCAGCGCTTGGGATTCAATGGAGGCTGGCTGTTGTCGCCGTTGAAGTGATATTCGGTAAAAGTGGTTTCCTGGACCCTTATCCTTCCGGCCCCACAACCTGCACATTGCCCCCAGCGGCATGGCGTTAGACCCAATCGACAAGAGATTCGCCAAAGTGGTAATGGCCAATTCCTTCCCCGGGCACCATTTCCCTGATAGCGTTTGGGCGTTTACTGCGCAGCTTCCAAGAAGGGGTTGCGGATCGTCAGCCCGCCGATAATGCGGCCATGCTGCATGTCCTCGGAATAAAGAATGTCGCAGCCGGCTTCGACGGCGGCGGCGACGACCAGGGCGTCATAAAATGCAAGGCCGTGGCTGCGGGCGAGCGCAACGGCGCTCGTGTGGGTGTCGAGCGTCAGGGGCCGCACAGCGTCGAAAGATAAGCGAAATTGGCTTAAGGCAAGCTCGATATCCGGCCAGTCATGTTTCAACTTGCGGCGCGCGACGCTCACGAATTCATTGAGGACCTGCACCGAGACCACTCCCCCGCCGCGCAAGACACGGTCGGCCTGCATTTTTCGAGGATCGGACGTGACGGTGTAGACGAGCACGTTCGTGTCGAAGAAGGCCGTCATCGCTCATTGGCCTCGTCCCGATCGAACCTATAGTCGTCGGGCAAGGTCCAATTCAGTGAAGCCAGCCGATCGAGCGCACGCCGGCGCCGCTGTTCTTTTGTTTCGACCGCGATGGACGCGTCTTTCGCGGCTACCACGTTCAACTCGTCGCCGGCTTTTAGCCCCAGCTCATCCACCAGCGCCTTGGGCAGCCGCACGGCCAAGCTGTTGCCCCATTTCGAAACCTGCATGTCCGCCTCGATGATATCTAATATTTATTGTATATCATGATATGGATATCATCGGATTTCAAGGCATCGCGAGCACGGGATCGGCGCGCCGGCTTTTGGGGCTCTGCTTTTGCCTATACCCGCCGCTCGCAACGCGCGAGTCCGGGAAGCTCAGTTGGTAGAACAGGCGATTGAAAATCACCGTGTCGGGTGTTCAAATCCGCCCCTAGACGGAACGCTCAGTGTTGTCTGGTCCGGACACATTATCTCTTCAAAAGTCCGTATCCTGAGCGAGCTGTTCTCTGAACAGCGGGAGAGGCTGGGGTCTGGTGGCCACCCAGACGCCAGCGGCGCTGGATAGATCGTGGACACATAGGGTTTTGGCACCCGTACCTATCAGGGTTCATCCAGAGCCCTCGCCTTGTCACTTGCAGAGTTGGAGTGGCGCCGACGGGTTTGCGTCGTTTCATGTATAACTGCGCCGCTTGACGGCGATTTCCAGCAATTCGCGTTTGCTGATAATCATCCGTTGGTCGCCCACATTTGTTCGACCGTTTTGAACTGGGTCAGGGACATGAGCGGGCACCCCAGCGTAACCGCCTCAGATTGCCTTCCGTAGGGAGCGTCGGGCTAGCCGGTCTGCCCGCGCACCACCTCCTCATCGGTGCCGGGTCATCGTATCAAACCCATACGACGAGAGATTCATCAAAGTGGTAATGGCCAAATCCGTCCCCGGGCACCATTCGCCGTGCGACTCCATTTTGTACCGCAGTCTCAATTTTGCTGGCGTGAGCCCCGTCGCCTGGGGTACGCCTGTAGAATGACGAACGGCGCTTCAGATCGCCGAATCATCTCCAGGAGGAATTTGGGGTGTCCACAGGTTTTCCGCATTTGATGTCGCCGGGCCGCATCGGCTCGCTGCAGCTTAAGAACCGAATTTTCATGACCGCCATGGGCGATAATCTCGCCGAGGACGACGGCATGTGCGGGGCGCGGACGCGCGCCTATTACGCCGCACGGGCCAAGGGCGGTGCGGCGCTGCTGACGGTCGGATCGGTGTCCGTCGGCTATCCGGTCGGATCGAACTGCCAGTTCCAGGTCGCTCTATCGGGCGACCGGCATATACCGTCGATCAAGGGCGTCGCCGACGTGGTGCACGAGCATGGGGCCAAGTTGGCTCTCCAGCTGCATTTCGGCGGGCTGGTCGCGATGACGGATATGAAGGAGGGACGGCCGGTCTGGTGTCCATCCGTACCTCTGCCGCCCAAGCCCGGCGACGTCATCGACGGGTTCCTGCCGGAAGAATTGGCCCAGGCCGATTTCGCCCAGGTGAAGGATGTTCAGTTCAAAGTCATGACGGCGCAGGACGCCGAGCATCTGATTCAAATGTTCGCCGATGCCGCAGCCCGCGCAAAAGAGGCGGGGGCCGACGGCGTGGAACTGCACGGCGGCCACGGCTATATTTTTTCGTCCTTTATTTCGCCCGCCAGCAACCGGCGCACCGACGAATATGGCGGCCCGCTGGAGAATCGCGCCCGGCTTCTGCTGGATGCGGTCAAGGCGGTGCGCTCCCAAGTGGGCCAGGATTATCCCGTTTGGTGCAAGATCGACGAGGAAGAATTCGGCAAGGAAGACGGCATCCGGATCGAGGATGCCCAAAAGCTCGCAAAGCTGTTGCAGGAGGCCGGGGTCGATGCGATCACCGCCTCATCCTATGCCGACCAGTCCCAGGGCAAATATCATTCGGGCTCCAACATACCGCATAAGCCGGAACTGATGATTCCGGGCGCCATCGCCATCAAATCGGTGCTGGATATCCCGGTCATCACATCGGGCCGGATCGAACCGGAGGCGGCGGAGAAATATATCGGCGAGGGCAAATTCGATTTCGTCGCGATGGGCCGCAAGCTGTTGGCCGACCCGGAATTGCCGAACAAGCTGAAAGCCGGCAAGCCCGAGGATGTGAGGCCCTGCATCTATTG
This sequence comes from Rhodospirillales bacterium, assembly GCA_003165335.1. GTDB lineage: Bacteria > Pseudomonadota > Alphaproteobacteria > BOG-932 > Roseiterribacteraceae > BOG-932. The sequence goes on from PLTD01000083.1 coordinate 12,878, forward strand.
CTATGCATGCGTCAGCCAGATCTATTTCAGCAAGAACGTCAAATGCGCGGTCAATCCCGAGACGGCGTTCGAGCGCGAACGGGCGATCGGATCGGGCGGCCATAAGCATGTGGTGGTCATCGGCGGCGGCCCCGGTGGCATGGAGAGTGCGCGGCGTCTTGCGCTGAAAGGGCATAAGGTCACGCTGCTGGAGCAGTCGGACCGGTTGGGCGGCACAGTGCAGTTCGCCTCTATCGCCTATGCACCGAACGAGCGGATATTGAACTGGCTGAAGCGCCAAGTCGCGGCGCTGCCGATCGACGTGAAGTTGAAAACCTCGGCGACCCCTGAACTGCTAAAGTCGCTGAACCCCGACGAAGTGGTGGTGGCGACAGGTGCGATCCGCACTATGCCGCCGATCCCCGGCAGCGACCGGGCGAATGTGTTCAGCGGCGATGAGATGCGCAGCCTGGTGCTGGGCGAAAATCTGGATAGCCTGAAAGGCAAGACGAGCTGGACGACGCGCATCGCAGCCAAGGCCGGTTCATTCACCGGCGTGACGCGCAGCCCCGAGCTGATCCGTGAGGCGACAAAGGCCTGGATGCCGCTAGGCGATAAGATCGTCATCATCGGCGGGGAGCTTGTGGGCGTTGAGCTCGCCGAATTCCTGGCCGAACGCGGCCGCAAGGTGACGGTGGTGGACGAAGCTCCGCGTCTTGGCGCTGGGCTTCATATCGTCCGCCGCTGGCGGGCCTTGTCGGAGGCGCGCGACCTGGGCGTCGTGTTGCTGCCCGGCATGAAGGATATCGCCATCGGCGCCGACCGTGTGACCTTCTCCGACGCCGATGGGCTCAGTCATGTCGTCGAGGCGGATAATGTCATCGTCGCCAAAGGTGCAACCGGCAATCTGGCCTTGGCCGAATCACTCGCCGCCGCCGGATTCAAGGTTCATACGGTGGGTGATTGCAACGGTGTAGGCTATATCGAAGGCGCCATTGCCGGCGCTGCAGATGTGGCGATGGCGATTTGAGTTAAGGGAATTTGGATACCAAGACGCTAAGGCACCAAGGAATCATATCGTTATTGCGAGGAGTGCAGCGACGAAGCAATCCAGGACTGCCGGTGCTTGAAACTTTGGAATGCTTCGCTGCGCTCGCAATGACGATCAGTACCAACTTGGCGCCTTGTGATCTTGGTGGTTCTCTTCGCTTTCGTCGGACAGGCTGAGCGGTAGCCGTATCGATGCCCGAAACCCCAAGGAAGTTTGCATGCTGCGCATAGGATTGTTGGGTGCGGCGAAGATTGCGCCGATGGCGATTGTTGCGCCGGTCAAGCAGGTTCCGGAGGCGAGTCTGGTGGCTGTTGCGGCGCGAGACCTTCTGCGGGCGCGGGAGTTCGCGGCCAAAAGCGGGATCAAACGCGTCCATAAAAGCTATGACGCGATGATCGACGACCCTGAGATCGACGCGCTTTATATCCCGTTGCCCAACGGACTCCATGGGAAATGGGCGATCAAGGCGCTGCGCGCGGGTAAACATGTGCTGTGCGAAAAGCCGATCGCGGCCAATGCCGAGGAGGCCGAGGCGATGGCCCAGGCGTCGCGTGAGACCGGCAAGGTTCTGATGGAGGCGTTTCATTACCGCTATCATCCGCTGGCCCAGCGGATGGTCGATATCGTGGCGAGCGGGGAGCTGGGAACCATTCAACATATCCAGTCGACCATGTGCTTCCCGCTGCCGATCTTCAAAGACATCCGATATAATTTCGGCCTGGCCGGCGGGGCGATGATGGATGCCGGCTGCTATGCGGTTCATATGGCGCGCCTGATCGGCGGGCCGGACCCGGAGGTAGTGTCGGCGGTGCCGAAACTACGCGACGCCAAAGTCGATCGGGCGATGGAGGCGCAATTGCGCTTCAAATCCGGCGCAACCGGCACGGTGTCAGTTTCGATGTGGTCATGGAAGCTGCTCAATATCTCGCTGCGCGTTACCGGCAGCCTGGGCGAGATGCGGGTCATCAACCCCGTCGCGCCCCAAGCCTGGCACCGGCTGACGGTCAAGACCGAGAAGATGAAGCGCAGCGAAAACCTGGGCAGGCGCCCGACCTATCTCTATCAGCTGGAAGCCTTTGTGAAGGCCTGCCTGCACGGTGGCCCGATCCTGACCTCGGCCGAAGACGGGGTGAAGAACATGGCGGTGATCGATGCCATCTACCGCGCGGCGGGGATGCCGGTGCGGCAGCCGACGGCCTAACCTACGGTTTCAGGAATTTTCAGCGCTCGGCGGGTCGATTTCGATGCCTGGATTCGGACGCGGTTGCGGCCGGTGCGCTTGGCGACATACATCGCGGAGTCGGCCCGCTCCATCAAAGTTGCGACGGTGTCGCCAGGGCTATAGCAGGCCACACCGAGACTGACGGTGATGTTCGCAGGGCCCACCGGCGTATCAAATGCGTCCCCCGCGACAGCGCAGCGCAAGCGTTCCGCGAGCGCTCTTGCGTCCTGCAGGGCGACGGCGGGCATGCACACCGCGAATTCCTCGCCCCCGATACGACCGATAATATCCAAACGGCGGACATTCTCGGCCAGACAGTCAGCCATGCCGCAAAGGACGGCGTCGCCCACCGCATGGCCGCGTTCGTCGTTGACGCGTTTGAACTGGTCGATGTCGATGAAGGCCAGGCAGGGCCCCTTTACATTGGACGCGGTAAGCCCGCGCGCAACGGCGGCATCGCACTCGGATTTCATTGCCCGCAGAAACGCGCGCCGGTTGGGAATGCCGGTCAGCGTGTCGCGGTCGGCCAGATGTTCCAACTCGTCCAGACGGCGCTTATCCAGCGTCACATCGCGTTCTATCGCGGCAAAATGCGTGATCTTGCCCTGGGCATCGCGCAGCGGGACGATGTGCATATCAAGCCAATAGGGTGCACCGGATTTGCCGAAGTTCAATATCTTCTCGTGCACAGGGCGTCCCGCCCGTAACGACGCGTGAACAACGTCCAGCGTCGCGCGGCTGGTCCCTGGTCCTTGCAGGATGCGGGGGGATAGTCCCAGCGCCTCGGCGGCGGTGTAGCCGGTCAATCGTGTGAAAGCCGGATTGACGTAGGTTATTATCGGACCCGGCGCCTCGAGATCGGCCGTAGTGACCAAAATAATGTCATTCGCCGTCTCGGCGATCTGCAGAAACGGAATAGGTTGCAATAGCGGCTGTTGTGCATCGCCCATCACATTTTCGCTGTATATATTCAACCGGCGCAGCAAGTCGGGAATATTTCGTACCGTTTCGAGCGTGTCGGCCAGGGGTTGCGGCTTGCCGAGCAGATATCCCTGAATTTCCGTGCAGTTGGCCTGCATCAGCGTCGCCAGTTGTTCCTTGGTCTCCACGCCTTCCGCCAAGCAGATTATCTTGAGATCTTTGCAAAGTCCGATGATCGAACGCACGATCGTGATGGCCGCCTCATGACGATGCTCGTCCAGCGGAAGCTTACCGGTGAACGACCGGTCGATCTTGATTTTGGAAAAGGGGAAATTGAGTAGATAGCCGAGCGCGGAAAAGCCGATGTCGAAATCGTCCATCACAATTCCGACCCCGGAATCTCGGATCGCGCGCAGAACCGCCAGTGTGACGGGATCGTCCGGCATCATCTTCGTCTCGGTCACCTCCAATTCCAGCCTGGACGGTGAAAGACCGGCGGCGGCAAGGGTCGCGGCAACGACTGCGGGCAGGGAAATGTCCGCAATTTGAAGCGCCGAGACATTGACTGCGACCCCAACGTCTTCAGGCCAACTCATTGCCTCCCGGCACGCTCGCTCCAAAACCCACTGACCGATTTCACCGATAAGGCCGATTTCCTCTGCCAGCAGGATGAATTCGGCAGGTGGTACATCTCCGCGCTGAGGGTGATGCCAGCGTATCAGGGCTTCAAAAGTCGTAACGCGCCCGGTCCGCAGATCGACCTGTGGCTGGTACGCGATGTCGAAACCCTTGGTGGCGCATACTTCCCGCAGGTCTCTCTCAAATACCAGCCTGGCGTTAGGGTCCTCTGCGACAGATTCGGGTTCGCGCGCGATCGGTTCCGGTTGGGAATGCGGGTCGGCCATGTGTGCTCCTCTAAGCCCGCAGTCAGCCATGGGCGATGCCACCGTTTGGGGGCTCACCCGCCAAGTCGAGAGTCAGCTCGAATGCCGGTATCTACGCAGCCGCCGGCGGATCGTCCCGGGTGCACTTATGAAGGTTCCCAATCAAGCCCGACATCCTCGGAAAATACTCACGTGGGGTTGCGTCCTCGCAACTCCGCCCGCTTTACCTTGCCCGTGGGGGTCTTGGGCAGGTCGGGGACAAATTCGAACAGAGCCGGCATCTTGTACTCGTCGCCGCCGTCGAACTTAGCGCGCAACGATGCGATCAGAGAATCATCCGCCTTCACGCCCGGCCTCACGACGACGAACGCCTTGATGACGTGACCGAGGTCCGCGTCGGGATGGGCGACGGCGGCTGCTTCGACGACAGCGGGGTGTTCGACCAGCAGGCTTTCGACTTCGAAGGGGCCAATGCGCAAGGGGCCGGTGATGATGACGTCGTCGGCGCGGCCGACAAACCAGTAGAAGCCTTCATCGTCGTAACTTGCGCGGTCGCCGGTCAGGTACCAGTCGCCGCGTTTGCAGTTGGCGGTGGCCTCAGGGTTTTTCCAATATTCCATGAAGAGGCCCGGGGCAGGGTATTTGACCGCGAGGTCGCCGGGCGTCTGAGGACCGAGTTCGGTTCCATGCTCATCGATGACCGCAACGTGATAGCCGGGCACAGGCAGGCCCATCGAGCCGGTGCGCTCGGGTAGGCCGGCCAGATTGGCGATCAAGAGGCCAGCTTCGCTCTGGCCGTAGCCGTCACGGATGGTGACGCCGGTCGCCGCCTTCCAGGCGCGGATGACCTCGGGGTTCAGCGGTTCGCCCGCCGCTACGCATTGGCGGAGTTTGGGTAGTTTTACGCCGTCCATCCCATGCTTCACCATCAGACGGTATTGGGTTGGCGGGGCGCAGAACACGTCGGGCGCCAGCGATTCGAGCAGGGCCAGTTCCTCGGCCGGGTTGAAAGCGCTGTTGACGATGACGATCTCGGCGCCAACCGACCAAGGGCCGAATGCGGCCTTTGCCCAGCCAGTCGTCGGCCAGAAGCGGTCGGTCGGACGAATGCCGTGCCAGATCGAGGCCTGGCGGGTACCGGTATAGGTATAGGTGTGGTTGTGCAACACAGCCTTAGGCTTTCCGGTGGTGCCGGAGGTGTAGAAGACCAGGGCAGGGTCGGTGGTCAGCGTATCGCAGCCCGTGGAGGGCGTGGCGGCCGCGACGGCGGCATTGAAATCGATCCAGCCGGGTGGGGCTATCTCACCGGGGTTCACGACGACCAGGAAATGTTTCACCGACGGTATTTCGGGACGAAGCTGATCCAGCATGGGCACTGCGTCCGGAGTCGCGACCACGACCGAGGCTTCGCTGTGGTTGACTCGGTGCTGAATGTCGCGCGGGCTCAAGACCGCCATCGAGGTCGGGACCGCGACGGCGCCCGATGCCAGCGTGCCGACTGTCGCCACCTGCCATTCGGGGATGCGCGGCAGCAGAACGATGACCCGTTCTCCGCGGCCGACGTCCAGAGCCTCCAGCAGACCGGCGAAGCGGTGAATCCGATTGCTCATCTCAGCAAAAGTAATGCTAGTTTCGCTCCCTTGCGCGTCGCGATAGAGGGTCGCCGGCCGCGCCGGGTCAGCAGCGAAACGGTCGACCACATCGCGGGCAAAATTGAAGGCGCGCGGCACCTCCCAGACAAAGTCGTCTCTGCGGCGCCGGTAATCGTCGAGCGCGGTTACGAGTTCAGACATCTGAATTTATCGACACGGCGTATCGCCTCAAACGGGTGGTGGTGATATCAAGCAGCCATCATCCTCGCTAATGCGCCATTGCGCTATCCGCCTTTGGCCCCATTTTGTCTAAATCGAAGCTTAGATCGCTTCAGAACTTCAAGAGAGCTATTATGGCCGAAATCATCATTCTGGAAACTTCCCAAGGGCCGGTCGAAATCGAGACCAAGCCCGACCTGGCCCCCGGCCATGTCGCCCGCATCACCGAGCTGGTGCGCGAAGGCTTTTACGACGGCATCGTGTTCCATCGCGTGATCGACGGCTTCATGGCGCAGACTGGCGACCCGACCGGCACCGGCATGGGCGGTTCGGGCACCAAGCTGAAGGCCGAGTTCAACAAGGCCCGCCACGGTCGCGGCACGGTTTCGATGGCCCGCGCCGGACATCCTGATTCGGCCGACAGCCAGTTCTTCATTTGCTTCGGCGACGCTTCGTTCCTTGACGGGCAATATACCGTCTGGGGCCAGGTGATCTCAGGCATGGAGAATGTCGACAAGATCAAACGCGGCGAGCCGGTAAAGGACCCGGACCAGATCATCACCGCGAAGATCAAAGACGCTACGTAAGGCTCAATTTACGAAAAGGCGGGGGAGGGACGGAATGAAACGGATCGCTGCGAGACTTTTCGCCCTCATCGCCTTTTCGGGCGTGGCCGGCTGCGTCGTTGCTCCGGCCATATCGGATAAGGCGCCGGTCAATTTGGCGAGCAATGTCGATCTCCATCGCTTTTCGGGGAGATGGTACATTATCGCCAACGTTCCCTATTTCGCCGAAGCCGGTAAGGTCGCCAGCTATTTCGATATCGAGATGACGGGCAATAAACTTCTCGACGTCTATTATGGCCGCGACAGCTTCGATAAGCCGGCCGGCACCTTCACGATGGACGATTATGTGGTCCCCGGCACGGGCAACGCCTATTGGCGGGAATCGCCGCTGTGGCCGTTCTATTTTTCGTATCTGATCGTCTATGTCGACCCGGACTACAAGACCGCGCTGGTCGGCTATCCGGGACACGGATATGCCTGGGTGATGTCGCGCGAACCCAAAATGGACGAGGCGACATACCAGACCTTGCTCGCCCGTTTCGCCACCGCCGGTTACGACCCGTCAAAGCTCAAGAAGGTCCCGCAATTCCCCGACCAGGTGGGGCAGCCCGGGTTTCAGTGATCACGACTTTGGCGCTGCGCTTTCCCTGACTGCAACTGGCGCACCGTCCACAAGGTCGACCGGCAGGCTAACGATCACGCGGTCGGTGGGCTGAAGCCCTGTCGCTATATCGACATGGTCGCCGTCGTCCTCAGCCAGGCTGACCTTTCGGATGCTGGCCTTGCCGTCCTGATAAACCGCAACCTGAGTGCCATCGCGGTTGAAGATCAGAGCCTCTGCCGGAATTTCGAGTACAGGATTGGCGCGCGGGACCTCGAACTTGACCGTGCAATAGGTTCCCGCGGCCAACGCGCCATCGGTATTGTCCACATCGACCTCGGCCAACAGGGTGCGAGTGCCGGCCTGAAGGGCCTCGGCAGTGCGGGCGACATGGCCGGTGAAGGTCCGGCCCGGCATTTCCGGTACGGTAATGTCGGCGACGACGCCGTCCTTCAGGCCCAAGGCGGCATCCTGAGGCACATAGACTTGGACGCGCATGACATTGGTGCGGGCGATCGCGAACATCGAGCTGCCGTTCGTGCTGTCGGCGGTGACCAGGCTGCCGGTATCGATCGAACGCTGGGTGATGACGCCGTCGAAGGGCGCGACCACCTGTTCATAGGCCTGTTCCTTCTCCAGACGGGCGACTTGCGCAGCTTGGGCGGCGATATTGGCCTGCGCGACGCCCACGCCTGCGGCCTGAGTCTGCACGGCTACACTGTCTGTGTCGCCCTGTTGCTTGGTCTGCCAGCCGTCGGCGACTAGCGCCTGCGTGCGGCTGTTGGTGACCTGTGCAAGACGGTGGTTTGCCTCGGCCTGTTTCAGCGCCGCCTGCATCTGGACCAGCTGAGCGCGGGCCTGGTTCAACTGATCGTCGATTTCAGGCGCTGCAATCGTCGCCAGAACGTCGCCGGCTTTGACCTTGCTGCCGATATCGACGCGTCGTTCTGCGACATAGCCGCTCTGGCGGGCATAGATCGTCGCGCTCTCGAACGCGTTCATGGTGCCGGGTAAGAAAAGGTCGCGGGCGCTGCCGTTCACCTTTACCGGCTCGACGCGCACCTTGGGTACTGCCCGCTGGCGGGCCTCCATCGCCGCTACTGCGGCATTGTGGCTGCTGTAATGCTGAACCGCGCCGGCCGCCAAGAGGACGATCAGCGTGGCTGCGGCGCCCAGACCGATCCGGCGGGCGAGGCGCATGCGGTCACGCTCAAGGTCGTCGCCGCTGCGATTGATCGCGACTGCGCGGTCCTGTGGGGTGAATTCATAAGCTTCGAGGGCGTAGGGAGCATTGTCATAAGGTGTCATGCCGGGTGACCTTTTGTTTCACCGAAATCGATATCGTTGCGCTTGTGCTCACCGACGGTGCGGCGGAGCAGGGCATAGAGGTAGGGCACGACCAGAAGGGTCGTGCAGGTGCCGAACAGCAGTCCGCCGATAACGGCGCGGGCCAGCACGGCGTTCTGTTCCTCGCCGGCGCCGCCGATGGCCATCGGCAGCATGCCGACGATCATCGCCGCGGCGGTCATGAGGACGGGGCGCAGCCGCGTCCCGCCAGCTGCGATGGCGGCCTCGATCGGGCTCTTGCCCTCAAGGCTCTGCTCGCGGGCGAATGTGACCAGCAGGATGGAGTTGGCCGAGGCGACGCCGATCGACATGATCGCGCCCATCAGCGAGGGCACGCTGAGCGTGGTTCCCGTGACGAACAAGGCGACGATGATACCGGCGGCGGCACCCGGCAGGGCGAGGATGACCACGAACGGATCCAGGAAATCCTGAAAGTTCACGACCATCAGCAGATAGACGAACACCGCGGCAAAGATCAGTCCCAGGGTCAGACGCGAGAAGGCAGAGTTCATGCTTTCGATCTGGCCGCGGACGACGATATGGTTTCCGGGTGCGAGCTTAGGCGTTTCCTGCGCCACGATCTTGTCGATATCCACTGCGACGCCGCCCAGATCGCGATCCTGAACGCTGGCGTAAATGTCGTAGACCGGCTGAACGTTGGAATGGTTGATGACCGACTGGATCGACCTGCGTTCCATCTGCGCGACATTGCCCAGAGTGTCGGGAACCGGCGCGCCGGTGCCGGACGTAGAGGTCAGTGCGATATTATTGAGGTCGTTCAGCGACGAGACGCGATATTCCGGCGTTTGCACGGCTAGATAATAGGGGATGCCGGCTTTCGTATCGGTCCAGAAGTTCGGATAGACCTGCTCGGAGGAGCTTAGGCTGATCATGAGGTTGTTGGAGATGGCGCTGACCGTCTGACCGAGTTCCTGCGCCCGGGTACGGTCGATGGAGAAATAGAGTTCCGGTGCGTCGATTTCCTGCTGCAGATGGACATCTACAGCACCGGGAACGTTCGACATGCGCCGCTGAAGCTCCTGGGCGATCTCGAGATTCTTTGCGCGGTTTTTCCCCACCACCTGGACGTCGACCTGGGTCGGGACGCCGAAATTGAGTATCTGGGTCACCATGTCGGCCGGCTGAAAATAGAACCGCACGTCGGGGAACGCCGCCGGTAGCTCCTCGCGCAGCCGCTTCACATAATCGGCGGTCGGGGCATGGCCGGGCTTCAGCGCGATCTGGATCACGCCGTCGTTAACGCCTATGGCCGAGCCGTCGGTGAAGGCCAGATTGATCGGCCGCTGCGGCAGGCCGATATCGTCGATGATCAGATCGCGTTCTTTCTCCGGAATCGTGTCGCGGATCTGGTTCTCGACCGCCTGAAATATCTTCTCGGTTTCCTCGATGCGGGTGCGGGCAGGTGCGCGGACATGCAGCTGAATCACGCCGGCGTCGACCTGGGGAAAGAAGTCCCGTCCGACGAATGGCGCCAGCCCTGCTGCAACCAGCAGTACTGCACCGGCCACGCAGGGTACGATCAGCCGATGATTCAAAAGCCGTTCCAGCAACCAGACATAGAAGGATCGGAACCGCTCGAAGCGATTGTTAAAGCCTTCGTGGAACCGGCCGAACCAGCCCAGCTTGCGGGTCGTGTCGTGCTTTTGCGCATGTTCCTTGCGCAGAAGCGCGCGGATGATGATGGGGGTGAGCGTTCGCGACAGGCCATACGAGGCCAGCATCGCGAAGACCACCGCTAGGCCCTGGGGCGTGAAGAGATAGCGCGGTGCTCCGTCCAAGAAGACGACCGAAATGAAGACGCAGGAAATGGCCAGCGTCGAGACGAGGGTCGGCACCGCAATCCCGGCTGCGCCTTCCAGCACGCCACGGTCGAACGGGTGGCCCTCTTCGAGCATCCGGTGGGTGTTCTCGATCGTCACGGTTGAATCGTCGACCAATATGCCGACGGCCAGAGCGAGCCCGCCCAAGGTCATCGTGTTAATGGTTTCGCCTAGCGCCGACAGGATCGCAATCGAAGTCAGGATGGACAGCGGGATCGACACCATGACTACGACGGTCGAGCGCCAGCTGCCCAGGAACATCAGGATCATGAGCGCGGTCAGCCCGGCGGCGATGGCGCCTTCACGCAGCACCGCGTCGATCGAGTTGCTGACGAAGACCGACTGGTCGAAGAGCTCCTTGATTTCCATGCCGGGCGGAGCGGCGGCGCGGATGCCGGGCAGTGCGTCCTTGACGCGGCTGACCACATCCAAAGTCGAAGCCTCACCGTTCTTGATGATGGTGAGCAGGACCGATCGCTTGCCGCCGGTGCGCACGACATTCTGCTGAACTGCCCAGGCGTCGCGCACATGGGCAACGTCGCGCAGATAGACGGTCGTACCGTTCACCTGGCGGATCGGGATATCGTTCAGCGCTGCCACGGTCTGCGGCTGGGCATTCAGTTTTACGATATACTGCTTGTCGCCGATCTTCGCGTCGCCGGAGGGAACGGTCAGATTCTGAGCGTTCACGGCGTTGGTGACGTCCGTCGGGGTCAGGCCCTGAGCCAGTAGGGCCTTGGGATCGAGATCGACCATGATCTGGCGGTACTTGCCGCCATAGGGCGTGGGCAGGGTGAGGCCCGGTATTGGGGCCAGCTGCTGGCGCACCTGATAGATGCCGTAGTCGTAGAGCTGCTGTTCGTTTAACTGGTCGGAACTGAGGCTCAACTGTAGAATCGGCACGCTGGAGGCGTTGAACTGCACGATGACCGGCGGGTTGATTCCGGGCGGCATCAGGGCGCGGATCGAATTGGTGGCCGAGACGATCTGAGAGATCGCCAGCTCCAGATTCACGTTGGGCTGGAAATAGATCTTCTGAACGACGATCCCGGACAGGGTCTGGGATTCCATGTTCTTGATGCCGTTGACCGTCGAGCTGATGGAATATTCGCTATAGGTCGCGACGCGGGCTTCCATCTCGTCCGGCGACAGGCCGGTATATTGCCAGATCACGCTGACCACCGGGATGCGGATCTGCGGGAAGATATCGGTCGGTGTCGTTTTGATGGCACTGATCCCCAAAAACAGGATCAGGATCGCGACGACATAGAATGTGTGCGGAAAGCGCAGGGCGAATTTGACAATGCCCATGGGCTTACTTCCTCGCTGCATAAACGCGCAGTGCAGCCACAGCGATCGGCGGATAATCGCGCTCGAACGCCTCGTCCAGCGGCGCATGTCTCAGCAACAGGCGCTGATAGAGCGGGCCATAGAGAATATCAATGGCAAGATCCTGGTCGATGTCCGGGCGATAGAGGCCTGCGGCAATGCCGCGCTCAATAGCTGCGCGCATGGCTGCGCGCCGCGGTCCCAGCAATTGCTGGCGATAGGCCTCGGCGATTTCAGGGTCGGACTGAGCCTGGCCGATTAGGGAAGCAACGACGCGCCCCCTGGGACCGCGGAACAGGGCTACCGTGCGTCGGATTTTTGCGATTAGGTCCTCTTCAGGGAAGGGACTGATCGGCACATGGACCTCAGCCTCGGTCGAGGTCAGCAGCGCCTCCATCACGATCGCCGACTTATTCGGCCACCAGCGATAAATCGTTGCCTTGCTGACGCCGGCGACCTGGGCGATGGCGTCAACGGACATACGCGCCAATCCTTCGCGGGCGAAGAGTTCGTCGGCGGCGGCGAGCACCTTGTGCCGGCAGTCTTCGCTGCGCGGGCGTCCCACACGTGGGAGCAATGTCGATTCAGGTTGGACGGCGGCCATGCTTCACTTCATGAAACGATACGAGACGTCTCGTATCTAAATAGGTGGATCTATGCTGCATAGCAATATGGCCTGGCCGAGACGGCGTCCCATTTCAGCGCTGCCAGCTATGCGCAAACTTCATAAGTCCCCAGCGCAGGAGCATCGCGCGTGACAATTGCGGGTGCGACGCCATATAAGACGGCAGGCCGGGAAAAACCGGCCCAATCCAAAGTGAGAGAACCATGGCCCGCAAGAAACCCGCGGAAAGCGAGTTTATCGCCTTCGACGTGCTGTATCAGGATGGAACGCAGACATCGAACCGCCGCGTGGCCTCGGCCGATCTGGACCCGATCGACGGGGACAAGTCGGCGCAAGCCTTGATCGAAGCGCAGGACCGGAAAATCGCCGAAATGTCGGGACGTCCGCGCGGCGCGATCAAATCCATGAAACGGTCCGCCGTCCGCTGAGCGAATCCGCAACGTGACGGCGATCTATATCGACGCCGACGCCTGCCCGGTCCGCGAAGAGATTTACCGTGTGGCGGGACGCTACGGTCTGGATGTATTTGTCGTGTCCAACGGCTCGCGACCGATCCGTCCGGTTCAGGATCAGCGGATCAAGATGATAACCGTGGGCGAGGGGGCTGATGTGGCCGACGACTGGATCGCCGAACAAATCACAGCCGCGGATATCTGCGTGACAGCCGACATACCTCTGGCGTCGCGCTGTCTGGCCAAGGGCGCGCGAGCCCTGGCACATAACGGCAAGCTCTGGACCACCGACAATATCGGCAGCGCGCTCGCTGGGCGGGAAATCGGGCGGCATCTGCGCGAGCTGGGCGTTGCCACCGGCGGCCCGGCATCTTTCGCTAAGTCGGATCGTTCGCGCTTTCTGGTGGCGCTGGATACCGTGGTGTCGGCGGCGCTACGCGCTTCAGGCGCGAAGCATTGAACCTGGCTCAAGCCTGCTCAATTCATTTCGTGAACGATAGTCTTTGACGCGTCATGTCCCTGTGTCATACTTCAAACTTATAAGATTGCGGGCGGCTCAGGCGATTATCATGGGCTGGACTGCGACGCGGACGTGAAGAGATTTTGACTTGGGGAGGCTACTCATATGGCACTCATTTTCGATCGGGCTGGGGTAAATCACCGGTTCTGCGCGCTGGCTATCGGCGCCGCCGGTTTGGCGCTTACGACATTTGGCGCACATTCCGCGCGTGCCGAAACCCGAGGCTATGCCGTCAGCTGGTTCTATATGGCCGCCGAATCGCAGCCCGACGATTGCCCTGAGGGCACCAATCCGCTTTCGGATGTGATGGTAAAGCAGTTCCTGGTGGATATGGGCAAAACACCCGCCGAGATCACCGAACTGTTCAAGGACTATCCGAACAATCTCTATGGCGCGCTCTATATGCGCGGCAAGCGCGACGGCAAACCGGTCAATGTCTACAGCAATCCGACTTCGGTTCCCGATCCGAACATCAAGACCGCCAAGGGCCATGTTGCCTTTGGTTTCAACCTGGATAGCAAGGAGGGTCCGAACGATTTCGTGGATCCGCAGACCAATGAGCGCGGCGTCGACGACATGCTGTATCGCGCCGTCGGCTGTTTCATTACTCAGCGCGCCAGCGGCGGCACGCGTGCTACCTGGCCGGCGATCGAATGGGACATGACCCGCGACCAGATGCCTGCCTGGGTTATCGAAATTTCGGGTATCGAGCGCGACGCCAACGGGAAAGTTAAGGACGGTGACGTCAAGGTCGGCTTTTATCGCGCTACCAGCCCGGTGACGCGCAACGCCGCGGGCGATCCTCAGGCGGATATGAGTTTTGCCGTCGACACCAATCCGCGGACGCAGAATTTGGTGCATGCGACGATGAGGAACGGCACGCTCACCACCGACCCGTTTGAATTCTACCTGTTGCAGGACCCGTTTGGAGTCGCCGAATATCATTTCAAACAGGCCAAGGTTCGTCTCACGCTGAACGACGATGGATCGGCCAAGGGTGTACTGGGCGGCTATGAGCCGTGGCTGCCGATCTATCACAGCTTTGCGCTGGGCGGATCGACGAACGAACTGAATCTATCGGTCAACACGCCGGGTATCTATTATGCGCTGAAGAAGCTCGCCGATGCCTATCCGGACGCATCGGGCCAGAACCAGTTCATTTCGGCATCGTATATGATCGAAGCCGTTCCTGCGTTCGTCAGTCATCCGAACGCAGATAAGACCTCAATGAATGTCGGTCCGGTACGGCTGGCTCAAGTGCGGCAATAAGGTGGTTGCGGAACAGAACGACTAGGATCGGACAGGCCTTAAAGTCAGATAACGCGCTTTGTCACGAACAGTCGTTGTCCCACACTCATCTTCTAAAAGATTAGCAAGAAGCTGACGAGTGGCGTTTGCTATTGGAACGCTGGTTACGTCGGCTCCAGGGAGGCAGCGGGTTATGAATTATTCGCATTTGCCAAAGATTAAGCATCGCGGCGGCACGTTCGTACGCACTGTTGCTATCTGTGCTGCGGGTTTTCTGGCCGCAGGATATGCGGCGCATTCTGCGCAGGCCGAAACGCGGGGCTATGCGGTCAGCTGGTTCTACATGGCCGCGGAATCGCAGAACGATGACTGCCCCGACGGCACCAATCCCCTGTCCGAAGTGATGGTACGAAAGCTTTTGAGCGAGAAGGGTAAGACCCCGGCTGAGATCGACTTCATTATGAAGGATTTCCCCAACAACTTGCGCGACACACTCTATATGCGGGGAAAAATCGACGGCAAACCGGTCAATGTCTATATCAACCCGACCTCAGTTCCCGATACGAACATCAAGACCGCCAAGGGCCATGTCGCCTATGGCTTTAACCTGGACGGCAAGGACGGCCCGAACGATTTCGTCGATCCCCAGACGAACGAGCACGGCGTAGATGACATGTTGTACCGGGCAGTCGGCTGTTTCGGTACACAGCGCGCCAGCGGCGGCATGCGTCCGACCTATCCTGCCATTCAATGGGATACAACGCGCGACCAGATGCCGGCCTGGATTATCGAGATTTCGGGTATCGAGCGCGACGCCAACGGGAAAGTTAAAGACGGGGACGTCAAGGTCGGCTTTTATCGCGCAACTACCCCGGTGACGCGCAATGCGGCGGGCGATCCCCAGGCGGATATGAGTTTCACCGTCGATACCAATCCGCGCATGCAAAATGTCGTCCACGCGACGATACAGAACGGCACGTTGGTAACGGACCCCTTCGAGTTCTATCTGGTACAGGATCCATTCGCCGTCGCGGAGTATCACTTCAAGCAGACCCGCGTCCGTCTGATGCTGAATGAGGACGGTACCGCCAAGGGCGTTCTGGGCGGCTATGAGCCTTGGTTGCCAGTCTATGAGAGCTTCGCATTGGGCGGTTCGACCAACGAGCTCAACCTGTCGATCGACACACCCGGAATATATTACGCGCTGAGGAAGCTGGCCGATGCATATCCGGATGCTTCGGGGCAGAATCAGTATATTTCAGCGTCCTACTGGATCGAGGCGGTGCCGGCCTTCGTCAGCCATTCCAACGCCGAAAAAACTGCCGGGATCGCCGGGCCGGTGCGTCTAGCGCAAATGCATCAATAGCGTGAAATCGGTACGGAACTATCGGGATCGGGTAGCCTCTGAACCTAAACGACACACTTTGACGCAACAGGTTGTTGTGTCATACTCATTAGATATAAGATCAGCAGGAAGCTGATCGTATGCGAAGAGTGCGTTTGCGGTCGGAACGGCGGATTAGGTCGGTTCCAGGGAGGCAGCGGGTTATGAGTTATTCGGATTTGCCAGGCGCGAAACTGCGTGTCGGAGCGTTCGCTCGTGGCTTGGCGCTCGGCGTTGCAAGCGTCGCTGCGGTCGGGTTCGGCGCGCATTCGGCGCAGGCCGAGACTCGCGGCTATGCGGTCAGCTGGTTCTATATGGCTGCCGAGTCGCAGCCGGATGATTGCCCTGAAGGCACCAATATGTTGTCGGAGCCGATGGCGCGCAAGATCATGACGGACCTAGGTAAAACTCCGGCTGAGATCGAAGCCGCATTCAAGGATTACCCGTCCAATATGTACGGTCAGGTCGTGATGCGCGGGAAGGTCAACGGCAAACCGGCAAATATTTATACCAACCCGACATCGGAGCCCGACCCGATGGTCAAGACGGCCAAGGGCCATGTCGCCTATGGCTTCAATCTGGACGGCAAAGATGGGCCGAACGATTTCGTCGATCCGCAAACGGGTGAGCACGGCGTCGATGACATGGCATATCGCGCGCTCGGCTGTTTCATCACCCAGCGCGCCAGCGGGGGGCAGCGGCCGACCTGGCCTGCCATTGAGTGGGATACAACGCGCGACCAGATGCCCGCCTGGATTATCGAGATTTCCGGCATCGAGCGCGACGCCAACGGCAAGGTGAAAGACGGCGACGTCAAGGTCGGCTTTTATCGCGCCACCACGCCGGTGACGCGCAACGCCGCGGGCGATCCTCAGGCCGATATGAGCTTTACCGTCGATACCAACCCGCGGATGCAGAATGTTGTCCATGCAACACTGCATAACGGGACGCTGACCACCGACCCGTTCGAGTTCTATATGATCCAGGACCCCTTTGCGGTCGCGGAATATCATTTCAAGCAGACGCGCGTTCGGCTGACATTGAACGATGATGGGACGCTGAAGGGCGTGCTTGGCGGATATCAACCCTGGCTGCCGGTCTATGAGAGCTTCGCGGTGGGCGGACCGGTCAATGAGTTGAACCTCTCCGTCGACGCGGCTGGCATCTATTATGCGCTGAAGAAACTGGCCGACGCCTATCCCGATGCATCGGGTCAGAACCAATATATTTCAGCATCTTATTGGATCGAGGCGGTGCCGGGCTTCATCAGTCACCCGAACGCCGAAAAGACGTCAATGGTTGTCGGGCCGGTTAAACTGGCGGCGGCGCGTTGAAAATTTGCGGATCGAAATGAAAATGTCAGGTAAGGGCAGGGGAATGACGGGTAAAGGAATGATGCGGCGCTTGGCATTATGCGGTGCTGTCGCTGCGCTCTGTTTGACCGGTTTCACCGGTCAGTCGAAAGCTGACGGCGATGCTGCGGGTCAGGTTGCCATGCGACGACTGACGCAGGACCAGTATAAGCAAATTATCAACGATATATTCGGTCCCACCGTTACGTTGGGCGGCCGCTTCGAGCCGGATTTGCGCGACTCCGGATTGCTCGCGGTTGGCGCGGCGCAGGTCAGCGTCACGGCCGCCGGGCTTGAGCAATACGACCTCATGGCGCGCAGCATCGCGACCCAGGTCGTCGACGAAAAGCATCGGCCGTTACTGGTCGGTTGCAAGCCTGCTTCGGAGACGGCTCCGGACGACGCTTGCAGCAAGGCGTTTCTCTCCAAGGTCGGCAAGTTGCTCTATCGCCGTCCTCTGACGCAGCACGAGCTCGACGCCGAAGTCGCAGCCGCCAATGCGGCGACGGTCAAGACCGGCAGCTTTTACAACGGCCTGGGCCTTAGCCTGGCCGGTATGCTGGAAGCGCCGGAGTTCCTGTTCCGCCAGGAAGCCGTCGAGCCCGATCCGGATCATGCCGGCGCCTATCGACTGGACGCCTATTCCAAGGCCTCGCGCCTGAGCTTTTTCCTGTGGAACGCGGCGCCCGACCCCGAGCTTTTGGCCGCCGCCCAAAACGGGGATCTGAATTCCTCCAGCGGTCTGAAAAAACAGGTCGACCGGTTGATGGCATCGCCGCGGCTGGAAGCCGGTGTAAGGGCGTTCTTCGGCGACATGCTGGCCTTCGACGGGTTCAGCACTCTGGCCAAGGACACGACGCTCTATCCGAAATTCACCTCACAGGTCCTGCGCGACGCGCAGGAGCAGACGATGCGTACGATTGTCGACCATCTGCTCGTTCAAAAGGCCGATTATCGCGATCTGTTCACCACCAATAAAACCTTTCTGACACCGCTTTTGGCGTCAATCTACAAAGTCCAGGCTTCGTTCCCCGAGGGCGTGCAGGACCCTTGGGTCGCTTTCGAATATCCGGCTGACGTTCCGCAGGCCGGTATTCTGACCGAAGCGAGCTTTGTCGGCCTGCATTCCCATCCAGGCCGCAGTTCGGCAACGATCCGCGGCAAGGCGCTGCGTACTGTTCTGCTGTGCCAGAAAGTCCCTGATCCGCCGGGCAATGTGAATTTCAACTTGGTTCAAGACACCAACAACCCCAACTATAAGACTGCACGTCAGCGTCTTGAGGCCCATCGCACGCAACCGAGCTGCGCCGGATGCCACAAGATTATGGATCCGGTAGGATTGGCGATGGAGAATTTCGACACGATCGGCGGCTTCCGCACGACAGAGAACGGCGCCCCGATCGACGCCAGCGGAGAGTTGGACGGCGCGAAATTCAGCGACGTCGCGGGCTTGGGCAAGGCAGTGCACGACAATCCAGCGGCCACCGCCTGCATCGTCAACCGGGTCTATGAGTTCGGCGCGGGTCATGCCCCCAATAAATCAGAGACCGAATGGGTGCGCGGCACGCTAGCCAAGGACTTCGCGTCCGGCGGGTATAAATTTACCGATCTGCTTAAGGATGTCGCAACCAGCGACGTGTTCTATCGCGCGTCCGCTCCCCAGACCGGGGCTTTGGACACACCTAAAGCGAAACTTGCTTCCGATGTGACTGGGAACCAGGAGGTTCAGAAATGATTACGCTTAGGTCAATCGATCGTCGTCGCGTACTCCGTGGCATGCTTGGCGGCACAGCCGTCACGGTCGCTCTACCGTTCCTTGACTGCTTCCTGGACGAGAACGGAACCGCTCTGGCATCGGGCGCGCCGCTTCCGGTGTGCTTCGGCACATGGTTCTGGGGCCTTGGCCTCAATCCAGGCCGGTGGGAGCCGCCGACAGCCGGCAAGATTACCCAATTCGGTCCCGAACTGGCCGGGCTGACCCCCTATAAGGACAAGGTCAACGTCTATTCGGGTACAAAGGTCATTCTGGACGGGCGTCCGATGATTACCCACTTCACCGGCGACTGGGCGGTGTTGACCGGCACGACGCCGCGCGAAGAACGCGTGATCATTCCCAGCGTCGACATGCTGATCGCCGATGTGATCGGCACCAAGACGCGTTTCCGGTCGCTCGAAGTCTCCTCGACCGGCAACCCGGTCCATTCCTACAGCCGACGCGAGGGGGCTGCGATCAATCCGGCAGAGGTTTCGCCGGCGGCGCTCTATACCCGCATCTTCGGACCCGAGTTCAAGGACCCGAACGCAGCCGACTTCAAGCCGGACCCGCAGGTGATGGCGCGCCAGAGCGTGCTTTCGGCCGTGCGCGCACAGCGCGAAGACCTGGCCAAGACTTTGGGCGCCTCCGACAAGGCGCGCCTAGACGAATATTACTCGTCGCTTCGCCAGATCGAGCAGCAGCTTGACCTCGAGTTGCAGAAGCCGGCCCCGCTGGAGGCCTGCACCTCTCCGGACAAGCCGACCGACATCGTGCTGGGTTCAGAAATCGAATCGGTAAAGGGCAACCACAAGCTGTTCGCCGGACTGTTGTCCCATGCGTTGGCCTGCGGTCAGACCCGGGTCATCAACGTAACCTTCAACGACGCGACATCGTCGCTGCGCAAGCAGGGTTCCTCGATGACCCACCATGTCTACAGCCACGAAGAATCAATCGACCCGGTGCTCGGCTATCAGCCGAACGTTACCTCCTTCATTATGAACATCAGCGGCGGTCTGGCCGATATGGTCGGCGCTCTCGACAGCATCAAAGAAGGCGACGGGACGCTGCTCGATCGGATGCTGCTGATGGCATCGACCGACACGGGCTATGCCAAGGTTCACAGCCTGGACGACATGCCGCTCATCACCGCGGGCCGCGCCGGCGGGCGGATGAAGACGGGCTATCACGTCGTGGCCAAAGGCGATCCGGCAACACGCCTGGGTCTGACTGTGCAGCAAGCGGTCGGCGTGCCGATCAATAGCTGGGGCACGGATTCGATGCAGACATCGAAGACCTTCACTGAGGTGATGGCCTAATCGGGCGCATCTGGTTTTTGGGAGGAATTGGGAAATGGGGCTGAAAACGGCTCTTGCTATCGGTGTCGTCGCCGTGGTTGTCGTCGGTGGCGGCCTGTACTTGGTGAACCAGCATAAGGCGACGGTTTCGTCGCCGATCGTGGCACGGCTCTCGACGCCGCCCGGCGTGACCTTTCAGAAGGTCAAGGTCGGCACGGTAACTGCCATTCCGGGTTCTAGCTCGGATCAGCAGGCTCAGCTTACGGTCTATGCCGACGCGAAAGGACTGACGCTTTATACGTTCGACAAGGACACACCCGGCAAGTCTGCCTGCACCAGCGACGAATGCGTCAAGGCATGGCCAATTCTGGCTGCCTCGGCCGATGCCAAGCCGGTCGACGACTGGAGCATCGTCACCCGCGACGACGGCAGCAAGCAGTGGGCCCTTAAAGGCAAGCCGCTTTATACTTTCGTCAAAGACCAGAAGTTCGGCGATTATACCGGCGACGGCGTGGCCAAGCTTTGGCACATGGCGCTTCTGGAGCCGGCCGCGGATATGCAGCTGCCGATCGGCGTGGATGTGGCGGAAGTAAATGAGGCGAACGGTCAGACGCTGGTCGATTCCCGCAGCATGCCGCTTTATGCCTACGACGGCGATGTTTCCGGCGGTAAAGTCGATTGCGACAAGGGTCCTTGCGGGCCGCAGTGGAAGCCGCTGCTGACCGGGCAACTCGCCAATAATCTGGGTGATTTTTCGGTCGTCAGCCGCGCGGACGGTATCCAGCAGTGGGCCTTCCAGGGCCATCCGCTGTTCACCTATGGCGGCGATCTGGATATAGGCGATGCCAATGGCGTCGATGCCGATAAGCATTTCCAGATCGCGCAGATCGAGAAATATTTCATTCCCCCGGAAGTGAAGGTCTTACCGAACGAACGCAAGGGCGGGCTGCTGGCCGATGCGAACGGCAAGACGCTCTATGCCCGGGACCGTGTCCGTTTCGACGGTACAGGCGGTCATGCTGCACGTGGAGCCGACCGGGGCGTTCCGATGCTGGGCGTGACGATCGGCACGTCTGGTTGCGATGTGGAATGCGCCAAAGACTGGCATCCTTTGATCGCCTCAGCGGATGCAAAGCCTTCGGGATATTGGTCGCTGATGAAGCGTGACGACGGTGCGCAGCAATGGGCCTATCAAGGCTATGCCCTGTACAGCTATTCCGGCGACAGGAAGCCTGGCGATATGATAGGCCAGGACACCTATACGCTGATGGTGACAGATGGCGAGAAAATCGCCGACGCACGCCACGGTATGGGACTTTATTGGCGGACCACCTCGCCATAAGATCCAGGGCGGGGAGAGATCCCCGCCCTTTTTTTTATCTCATCAAACCGAACACTCAACGAGGAACGATGAAAATCGGCATTTTGCCTTTGTTCAATAAAGGCTTCATCGATAACGGCGCTTGGTGCAAATCCTTCCTCCAGACGATAGATGTGATCGGCGTCGAATCCGTCTGGCAGGTCGAGCATCCGATCGTCGCGGAAGACTACGAACAGCTCTATTCCTATTCCGATGACGGACGGGCGCCGTTCACGGCCGATACGATCATGCCGGATCCTCTGGAATGGCTGAGTTTCGCCGCCGGCTGCACCAATAACGTCAAGCTCGGCACCGGTGTGCTGCTGCTGCCGCTGCACAGCCCGATCATCATCGCCAAGCGCGTCGCCACGTTGGATGCACTCTCAGGCGGACGCGTGCTGTTGGGTGTGGGCATCGGCTGGCAAAAGGAAGAATTCGCCGCAGTCAGCGTGCCTTATAACGAGCGCGGCCGACGCTTCGACGAGGGAATCGACGCGGTCCGCACCCTGTGGCGGGACGATATAGCCACCTATGACGGGAAATATTACCAGTTTCACCGCGTCCACTCGGACCCCAAGCCCGCAAACCCAAATCTCGTTCCGTTGATTATCGGCGGTTCCACCGATGTTGCGGCGCGCCGCGCCGGGCGCACGGGCGACGGCTATTTTCCGCACGCGATATCGCCCGACGATTTCGCAGCGCGGATCGAGACCATGAAGGCGGCTGCAAAGGAATTCGGCCGCGACCCGGCAAAGATCGAGCTGTCGGTATCGCCGACAAGCTGGAAGTTTGGCTCCACAATGGACTTGGGCATCTGCCGGGCTTATGCGCAGTTGGGCGTAACGCGCCTGATCATCTCGGCTTACGAAGCCGGAGGACATGAGCCGGCAGATATCGAACGTTATGTAAAACGCTTTCAGGACGATATCGTCGCGCGCCTATAACGCTTGAGGATGTTTCGCCTGAATGACTAAAACCGCGCCGCGCCCGAAAGTCTATCTCGCAGGGCCGGAGGTTTTCTTGCGCAATGCGGTGGAGGCGGGGGCGGCCAAGGCCGCGATTTGTGCGCGCCACGGGCTGGAGGGCAAATTTCCCCTCGACGCTCAGATCGCACTGGACGGTTTGACGCTGGCTGAGCGGGCCTATGCCATATTCCATGCCAATGAAGAGCTGATCCGCGGATGCGATGCGGTGATTGCCAATCTGACGCCTTTCAGAGGCGTTGGGATGGATACGGGCACCGCCTATGAGGTCGGCTTCATGCGCGGGTTGGGACGACCGGTGTTCGGCTATAGCAACAACACCTTGTCTTTCTTTGATCGCGTGGTCGAACACAACCCGAAGCCGCTTAAGAAACGACACGGCGCCGACCCGACGATGGGCTATGAGGACAGCAACCGAATGGGCGTAGAGCAATTCGGATTGGCGGAAAATCTGATGATTGTGAGCGCCGTGCACGACAGCGGTGGGACGATCGTCCAGGTCAAGACCAAGCGGCGCGAGCGCTATACCGACTTCACCGCCTTCGAGGATTGTGTGAAGCAGGTAGCGCTAAGGCTTTGCCTGGCGAGGTGTTGAGAACCCTATCCGGGAACGAACATTCTGATTGCGGCCGCGCCCATGACCGCCGTGGCGATCCAACCCAGGACGACCAAAGGTCGACTGGCGGTAAAGGCGCCCATTACTGATTTTCGCGACACCAACAGGATGATGACAGCCATCAGAGGCACGGCGACGACCCCGTTTATCACCGCGCTCCAGAACAAAGCGCGCATCGGACTGATGGGGGAATATTGGATGACAAGGCCCGCGAGGACGCTGATGGCGATGACCCCGTAGAAGCCTCGCGCATCTGTGACCTTGCGCTCAAGTCCCCAGTTCCAGCTCACCGCTTCAGCCAGCGCATAGGCGCCGGAGCCTGCAAGAACGGGGACGCCAATCAGCCCGACGCCGAGGATGCCCAAGGCGAACACTATATAGGCGAATTCACCTGCGAGCGGCCGAAGCGCTGTCGCCGCCTGTGCAGCCGTCTCGATTTGGGTAATTCCAGCCACATTCAGGGTCACCGCCGTCGCCAGAATGATGAAATAGGCGGTGATATCGGAATATAACATGCCGCTCCATGTATCCCATTTGATGCGGCGCAGCTCTGCCAGCGCATCTTGTTTGCCGAGACCGGTCAGGGCATCGCCATGCTTTTCCTGCATGTCCTCGACCTCCTCCGAAGCCTGCCAGAAAAAGAGATAAGGGCTGATCGTGGTGCCGAACACGCCGACGATCACAGCTGCGGCATCGGAGTTCATCGTGAATTTGGGCCAAACAGTCCTCAACGCCACCTGACCCCAGGGGACGTGCACCGTGAACAACACTGCGGCATAGGCCAGAAGCGAGAGCGTCAGCCACTTCAGGAAGACGACATAGCGGTGATAGGGGATGAATATCTGGAGCAGCAGCGTTGCGAAAACGAAGAAGACGGTCATCAGATGTCGGTTGAAGCCGGTGACCAGTTCCGCAACCTCTCCCATTGCGGCCACATCGGCCGCGATATTGAGGATATTGGCGATCAGCAGCAGAGCTACGACGGTGTAGAGAACAGCCGGGGGAAAGCTGGTCTTGATGTTGGACGCCAATCCTTTGCCGGTTACCCGCCCGATGCGCGCGCACATCAACTGTATTGCCGACATCAGCGGGTATGCGAGCGGCATGGTCCACAGCATATTCAGGCCGAACTGAGCCCCGGCCTGGGAATATGTGGCAATTCCGCTTGGGTCGTCGTCGGCGACGCCGGTGATCAACCCGGGACCCACGCGTGAAAGCGGATGCGCCTTCACGCGCCGTATCCAAGTCTTGAGTGTGGCCTCTCGCCGCCGGCCAACCAAAAGATCCAGAGAAAATCGCATACAAATCCCCTCCGGTTCTCAGGAATCGCGGACCGGCCTAGCTACAGTTCAGTGTACCGGTATAAACTGTTTGTCGGTAAGAATTTCCGGCCGCTGTCCAGGTTTATCTGGCGAAAAAGGCCCGCTTGTCAGGCTTGGAGGACGGTTCAGCCATTAAGCAGGCCGCTAAGGCTTGGCATCGATGGTAACTTCGACTGTCATCTTCACGCCCTGCCGCATGAATTCGACGGGAACTACGGCGCCGATTGGTTCCACGGAAACCATGCCGATGAATTCGGGAATTGTCGTCCTGTCCAATGGCTTGGCGTCGAAGCTGGTGAGGAGGTCGCCGGGTTGAAGGCCCGCTTTCATGGCAGGGGAATCAGGTAGGATACTTTGGGCGCGAATAATCGATGTCGCGCTGGGGGTGGCGAGTGGTTTGGCGATGCCAAAGCCCATATACGGTGCGCCCTTGGCGCGATATTCCGGGATCGTGATGGTCGATTGCGGAGAGACAGTACGCGTTAGCCGATCGGCGAAAAACCATGCTCCCGCTTTGCTCCAGAAGTCGTTGCCGGAGGCCTTAGACAGCCGGTTTTTGAGTTCGAAATAGTTATCGTTGTTCGCGACGGCAAGGGAGCCTGAGTCCGAGAGTGATTCGCCGCCAACGGCTTCGGCGAGATCGGCAAGCCAGGCAGGCGGTTGGCTTCCGGCTGGGGGAAGAATGTCCCATATCCGACCGGTTTTGTCGGCCGAGGCTGTAACCACGAAGGTCCCATCCGGGCTGAAATCGGCAGAGGAGACGGAATCGTCGTGACGCAGCGGATCGCTGATTGGTTGGCCGCTCTGCCCGTCCCATACACGGGCCGTGTGGTCTTCGGAGCTTGTGATTATGCGCAATCCGTCACGGCTGAATTTGGCCGTGTAGACCGTTCCATCGTGGCGCATCGGCTCGCCTATCGGCTTAGTCGTTAAAGCGTCCCAGATCCTTGCTGTATGATCCCCCGACGCGGTAAGCACGCGTGCGCCGTCGGGGCTAAAGCTGGCCTGGCCTATGAAATCATTATGGCGAAGAGGGTCCCCGAACGATTGGCCCGTCGTCGCGTCCCAGAGGCGTGCCGTGTGGTCGAACCCCGATATCAGAACATGTGTGCTGTCTGGACTGAACTCGGCCGAGTTGATCGTTTCGGAATGCTCGATTTTCTGCCCGATCAAATGACCGCTGCGAATGTCCCAGAGATGGGCTTCCGACCCCAGATCGTACAGCATTCGCGAATTATCCGGGCTGACGGTGGCCGTCCAGACCTGAAACCCGGTCTCCAACGGCTTGCCTACCGGCTGTCCCGTTTGAGCGTTCCAGAGTCTTGCGGTCTGATCATTGGACGCGGTTACAATCCAGGCGCCGTCGGGGCTATATTGGGCCGAGCGGATGTTATCTTTATGGACTATCGGTTCGGCAACCGGCCGTCCGGTATGACCGTCCCACAGTTCGGCAATGTTGCCCGAAGCTGTCAGAATGCGCATCCCGTCGGGACTGAAGCTCGTCGCGGTCGGATACTCCTCTGCTGTAGTCACCTTAAAATACATGGTCTGGCCGATGGATTGACCGGAGTGCAGGTCCCAAAGGCGGGCTGTTTTATCGTTGGAGCCGGTCAATACGCGTTCGCCATCGGGGCTGACTGCGGCATAGCGAACATAGTCCTGGTGGCGCATGGCTTTGCCGATCAGCAAGCTTGGGTGTGCGCCCCACAATTGGGCGGTATCGCCGGAAACCGTGGCAATCAGAGCGCCGTCGGGGCTGATCTCGGCGTCGCGAACGAATCCATCATGGCGTATCGGCTCACCGACCGGCATACCCGAATATGCGTTCCAAACCTTTGCCGTGCTGTCTTGCGACGCGGTGATGACCAGCAAGCCGTCTCGGCTGAACTTTGCAGATTCGACCGTGGCGTCATGGTGCATTACCTCGCCGATCGCTCGGCCGGTTCGCGCGTCCCACAAGCGCGCCGTATGGTCGAATGACGCGGTGACGATGCGCGTCCCGTCGGGACTAAACTTTGCCGAATTGATCGTGGCTGCGTGGCGCATCACCTCGCCGAACGGTTCACCTGTATGCGCGTCCCAAAGCCGAGCGGTTTCATCGAACGATGCGGTCAGTACATGGTTGCCGTCTGGGCTGAAGCTTGCCGAAGAGAGTTGAAACTGATGCTGCATCGGTTTGCCGATCGGCTGGCCCGTGGCAGCATCCCATAAACGGGCCGTGCTATCAGATGAGGCCGTAACGACGCGGGTGTCGTCAGGGCTGATCGCCGCCCCAACGATATCCCGGTCATGGTGCATGGCTTTCCCGATCGGCTCACCCGATTGGGCATCCCAGAGCCGCACCGTGTCGTTTGCGATGGTGATTATGCGTTTTCCGTCGGGGCTGAATTCGGCGAAGGTCAGTCCGTCGTCATGCTGCATGGGTTTGCCTATCGGCTGCCCGGTATGGCCATCCCAAAGTCGCGCGGTTTTGTCGTAGGAGGCTGTCACCACCCTCGTGCCGTCAGGGCTGAAACTGGCAGAGCTCACCGTACCTTGGTGATGCATCCGCGCGCCAATCGGCTGGCCTGTTTGCGCGTCCCATAGTCGGGCTGTGCGGTCCCACGATGCGGTGACCACGCGTGTGCCGTCGGGGCTGAAGCTCGCAGTGTTGATCGCAGTCGAGAAGCCGAAGCTTCCGTCATTGATTTCACCGTCGTGGCGCAACGGCTTCGCCGCCGGCAGGAACCACGAGTGCTGGCTGATCAACAAGGAGTAGAGCCGGGCGACAGCACCATGATTTCCTGGGCTTGAACGCACCGCGCGCGCCAGATAGGCCAGCGCATCGGAATCACGGCCTTGTTTCACCAGTTGGACGCCCTGGAGGAAATCGGATTGGCTAAGCGTTGCCACGGCCTTTAGCCGGGCTGCGTCCGCAGCCTGTCTTTGCGCTTCAGCCTGCTGGGTCTGGCGAATTGCGACAGCGCCGCCGGCGATGGCGACCAGCGCCAGCACGCCCACGGCGACGAGCCATCGGCGCAGGGTTTTTGCGCGTTTCTGGGCGAGGGCGAGCTGATAGGCCTTGTCGCGTTGGGTGAGCGTTCCGAGCGGAATGCCGAGTATCCCGGCGATAATCTTGAGCTTCATCAGCTCGCACTGCTTGCGGTATTCCTCGACCCGGGCGTCCAGGGCCTTGGCGCTAAGCTTGCCGTCGCTGCGCAACGCCAGACGATAGGCCTCGGGGCTGGTCCAGCCCTGGGCGCTGCCGATGCGGAAATCGGCGGCAATGGGTTCGGTCCGGTCGCCGAGCAAGGACCCGTCCGGACCGACCGCGTGGCGTAACGCTTCAGGGAAACATTCGTCCTCCACAGCAAAGCCCAGCGCCTGCTTGCCGGCATCCCAGCTGGCATTGGGCTCGCCCTCGATCATGACCGCCAGAACACGGTCGCCGTGCCCCAGCTGTTTGAAGTAGCGAATCTCGTTGCCGACATAGGGCGAGGCGACGGAGCGCGGGGAGCAGATCACCAGCAGGAACTTGCTGGCGTCCAGGGCGCGATATATGGGCGAGGCGAGGTCGGCATCGACCGGCAGTTCCTCCTCGTCGCGAAAGACCGGGAAAATACGCTCCGGGATCGTGTCGCCCCGGTCGTTGACCGTGCCGACCAAATCGGCCGGCACTTCATAGGTCTCGATCGCCTGATGGAGCCAGGTCGCCCACTGACGTCCAGGCTCCTTATTGTCGGCATGCCGATAGGAGATGAAACACCAATAGGAACGCTTGTCAGGCGCGGAGGACGGGGCGGATTCAGACGCGCTCATGAGGCTGCGCCTTTCGGCGACTTATTGTTTTGCATGCGAGGTTAAAAGTGCGGATTCGACAGGGCCGGCGCTTTTGACAAACCGCTTGCGACTTCCGAGCGGTGAGCTTCCGGTTGGACTTATACTACAGCGCCATACCGGTTAGTAGCTGTGTCTATCACCCCGTTGCGGTTTGGCGTGGTGCCTGATACCGCTCTGGAGTTCGGATTTAAGGAGCATATGCGATGACGTCGGAAGACTCTTCCGTTCTGGTTTCGGTGGCGCAAGGCGTTGCGACGATCACTCTTAATCGTCCTGCGGTTCTGAATGCCTTGAACAACGCGCTAGCGGAGGCGCTGCTGGCGGCATTGCAGGGCGCGGCAAAAGACGATGCGGTGCGGGTCATCGTCATCACCGGGGCAGGCGACGCGTTCATGGCCGGCGGTGATGTCGGCTACTTCCATCGCAAACTGGCCGAATATCCCAATCGCGCGGAGTTCAAGCCGATTATCGTTGAGATGATCGAGCGGGCGCAGAATTTGGCGCGCACGATCCGCAATATTTCCAAGCCGGTCATCGCCTCGGTTCACGGCGGCTGCGCCGGATTCGGGCTTAGCCTGATGCTGGCCTGCGACCTGGCGATCGCGGCTGATAATGCCAAGTTCACACTGGCTTATATTCATCTGGCAACAACGCCGGACGGCGGGGCGAGTTTTCACTTGCCGCGGATCGTCGGGCAAAAGAGGGCCGCCGAGATCGCGCTGCTGGGCGACCGGTTCGGCGCAGTCGAGGCAGAGCGCTGGGGCTTGATCAATCGCGTCGTGCCTCTGGCGGAACTGGAGGCGACGATCGCGAAGCTGGCCGGGCGGATGGCCAAGGGACCGGCGTTGGCCTATGGGCGGACCAAGAAACTACTCAATGCTTCGGACGGAAACAGCCTGGACGAACAGCTGGCGGCGGAGACGGAATCGTTCGCCTTGAGCGCCCTGACCGAGGATTTTGCGGCGGGTGTTGCTGCCTTTGTCGAGAAAAAGCCGG
Organism: Rhodospirillales bacterium; assembly: GCA_003165335.1. Lineage (GTDB taxonomy): Bacteria > Pseudomonadota > Alphaproteobacteria > BOG-932 > Roseiterribacteraceae > BOG-932. The sequence continues at coordinate 42,158 of PLTD01000083.1, forward strand.
CTAACTTCACGGGACGCTGACAGGCTGTTGCCGAACGGCAACAGGGCTGACCTATTCCTAAATAAATGAACGCGATGGACTGTGTCGGGTTCGGTCGCGCAATATTCTATTGTCAGAACCCGGATAGAGTTTCGCTATGCTTTGGCTCGTCATTCACCGAACTGTTAGAGCCGCATCCTGCGCGTTGGCACTGACGTCGCTGACGATGGCTGGCGCACATGCGACGCCGGGCGGTCGTGCTGGTCTGGCGATGATGCGACTGATCTCACCGGGCGAGATTACGCTCGACGGGCAGATCCTCGACAAGGACCAGCTGCGCGAATTTTACGCCTTCCGGCATTACGCCCTGGCTTGGGACAGCCCCGAGGCCGGGCTGGGCGCGCGGGCGTGGACTGTCTATGAAGTTTTGGCCGCGGCCGAGGACGAAGGTCTGGAGCCAGCGGATTACCATGTCCGCGAGATCGCCCTGCTGGCCGACGCATCGACAGACGAAGAGCGGCTGGAGCGCGACTTTCTGATCAGCGACGGGTTGATCCACTACGCAGCCGATGTCGCCGGCGGCAAGCTGAGCCCCAAACAGACCGACGAGCGATTTGGGGACAGCCAGAGCCTGGGACTGCCGCAATATTTGGCAGCGGGCGCAAGACTCGGCTCTGCCGATTTGGTGGGTTTTCTGGCTGGGCTGGAGCCGCAGGAACCGCAATATGCGGCCTTGAAGGCGATGCTGGCGCGGACACGGGAATTGGTCGCTGCCGGAGGATGGCCGACATTGCCGGATGGGCCGACTATCCGTCCCGGCATGCATGACCCCGCAGTGCCGACGCTTCGCCAGCGCCTCACAGCAGAAGGCTGGATTGCTGCTAACGGCAAGCCGTCAGCCAAAGGCAATGAGGATTATTACGATCCGGTACTGAGCAAGGCTGTGGCCGACTTTCAGGGTGAACATGCGATCAAGCCGGATGGGGTCATCGGCAAGGACACGCGCGCCGCGCTCGACCTGCCCGCCGAGGCCCGCCTGGAGCAGGCGGCGGTCAATCTCGAACGGATCAGATGGACCGATATTCCTGCCGCTGGACGCGCTGTCGAGGTCAATCTCGCGGCTTATTTGCTTCAGGTCTATCAGAACGGCGATCCGATTATGGCGATGCCCGTAGTCGTGGGCACGCCGGAGAATCCGACGCCGATGATCTCGACCCAGATCACAACCTTGGTGCTGAACCCGAATTGGACGCTGCCGCCCAATGTAATCAAGGAGATGCTGCCGCGCATCCGCGAGGATGCGGCCTATCTGGGGAGCAAAGGGATTGCACGGTGCGAGGAAGAGGGTGGGCGCGTGAGGCTGGTGCAGCCGCCGGGACCAACCAACCCGCTGGGCCGCTATAAATTCATCATGCCCAACGACAAAGATATCTATCTTCACGATTCACCGGATTCGGTGAAGTTCCATTATGCCCTGCGAGCTTATAGCCACGGCTGCATCCGTCTCAGCAATCCGGCCGGGTTGGCCGCTTTGCTGCTCGACGACCGCTTGGCGACACTGCCGGATGGATTGGACGGATTGGTGCAGAAGGGCGAGACGCGTCATATCCTTCTATCGAAACCGGTTCCGATATCGCTGGTTTATCGGACAGCGTGGTTGGACGGGCAAGGCCATCTTGTCATGGGTCAGGACGGTTACGGCCGCGATACGCGCCTGTGGAAAGCCCTGCACAAGGCGAAGCAGGGAACTGCGCGCAAGATGGTTCAGCGGATTTCCATCGCCGGTTAGCGGCGAGAGCTTCTCATAGATTCAATAACTTATTGATTGCGTTACAGTATTACAACTGTAGCATTCTGTAATTACAGAAAATTTTCTTGATCTTTTAGTCACGGCGTGAAACCTTTGCCCCAACTTCAAATAATGTTGGGACGACCGGATGAGGGTTCACAAGACGGCGCAAGACGCCGGCGCTGTCGATTTTCCGACGCGTCGCATGGCTTTGAAAGCAGGTTTGGGTCTGGTCGCCGCAGTGGCGACTCCGATGCCCGCCTGGGCCCGCATTCTGGCAAAGAAGCCCAACCGTGAACTGTCTTTCCTCAATCTGCATACCGGCGAACGGCTGAAAGCAGAATATTTCCACAACGGCCAATATGTGCCGAGCGCCATGCACGCGGTGTCGGTGCTGCTGCGCGACCACCACAACAACAAAATTCATCCGATAGACCCGTATCTGCTGGATCTAGCGCATTTGCTTCACGCCAATGTCGCTAGCGCCACACCGATCAATGTCGTCTGCGGTTACCGCTCGCCGGAAACCAATGCGATGATGCATGAGGTCTCTGCGGGCGTGGCGGTACACAGCATGCATATCCAGGGCAAGGCAATCGACATTCGCCTGCCGGGGACCCGCCTATCGTCACTGCGCAAGGCGGCTCTGGCCCTACGCCAGGGCGGCGTCGGCTACTATCCCGAAGATAACTTCGTTCATATCGATACCGGCAAGGTTCGGCACTGGGCCGGTTAACCTCACCGTTTAGCGCACCAGGTCCTTGACGATATTGTTGGGGGCCGAACCGCCCGCCAACCGCGCGCGGTATATCTGAAGATTTTCGATGACCCGCTGAACGTAGTTGCGGGTCTCACCGACGCCGATCTTTTCGATCCAGTCGATCGTATCCTCGAGCTTTGCCCGCGGATCCCCATTCTCGCCGATCCATCCCGACACACGGCCAGGACCGGCATTGTAGCCAGCGATCGCAAGCACGTAGGAACCGTCGAAGCGGTCAACCAATCCATCCAGATAATTCGACCCGAGCACGACATTGGTCCTGGGGTCGGTGGTCAATTGGGCGGGGTTGAAGCGCTTGATCTTCATTTTTGCGGCAACGCTGCGGGCGGTCGCGGGCATCAGCTGCATGAGGCCCAGAGCGCCCGAGGGGCTGACGGCGCCGGCGTCGAACAGGCTTTCCTGACGGATGATCGCATGCACCAGCGCCGGTTCAGGCGCCTTGGGTCCGAGTTGGGCAATGACCGGGTAGCCGTCGGCGAGAACCGGCATACCACCCTGCATCAGTTTCTTGGAGACCTGGACCTCGGCGGCCAGGGAGTTGTTGGATTTGGCGAGGCGCATCGCCAGAAGGGCGTCTTCGGGCGTCCGCGCCAGTTCGGCCATCCGCCGCACGAATGGATCGCCGCGGCTGGAGAGACCTATAGAACCGAGCAGTTCGGTTACCTGTACCAGTTCGCGATTGCTGAAGGATCTGGCGTCGAGCCCGGCGATCTGCGGCTGCGGCGGTAGCGTCAGATGGGCCGAAGGATTCACCTTTGCCAGTGCGATCTGACCGTAAAAGGTCCCGATATAGCCGGCGGCTTTGGCATAATCGGTATCGGCGGCCGCCTGATCGTTCAGCGCCTCTTCAGCGCGCCCGGCCCAATAGGCGGCCCGTGAGATGCTGATCGGCGTGCCGACCGAGGTCAGCATTGTGGAAAAATGGTCTTTCGCGGCCTTTGCATCGTGCAGGAAGCGCAATGCGATCCAGCCCGAGAGCCATTCGCCGTCGGCCAGAGCCGAACCGCTGGCCTGGCGATGATCGCGGGCCAACTCATAGGCGGTCTTGGCATCACCGCTTTCCAGCGCTCGGCGCGCGAGGATCGCCCGCTCGTTCCACCAGAGATCGGCGTGGGGCAGGGTCGGCGGCGCGATCGCCAGCAGGGCAATCGCCTCGCTGTCCCGGTTCTGGCGCCGCAGCCATCGCATGCGATCATAGAGCAGGCCGAGGTCGTTCTTCTGATCGTCGGACAGTTGCGACAGCATGGTCAATGCATTCGACGATTGAGTTTCGAACGCTATCCGCGTTTGCGCCACAGCACGTGGTCCGGGCCCGAGATAGGGGAGCACCGCCGTCGCGTCGTCGGTGTTTCCGGCCCAAAGCAAACGGTCCGCGCGCAGCTCGAATTCGGCCTCCCGAAGCATCGGTTGGAAGCGACCGACATATTCGGCGAGCTGCGATTGCGTCATCGTCCCTTCGATGAGGAACTGGTGCGCCGTTGCTTCCGCCTGGAGGTGGTGGTTGGTTGCATTAAGGGCATCGATATAATGTGCCGCCCCGGTCGGACCTTGCGGCGGGTATCTTTGGAACCAGACAACCGCCTGATCTGCCGGGGTGGAATCGGCAATGGCGTCTTCGGCGCGCTTTTTCAGCAAGGTCTGCGACGGCCAATCCGGGTTTTGCTCGATGAAGGCGCTGATATGGGGAAAATCAGCCAAACTGCCCGGACGGGTCATGTCGAACCATGTCACCAGTTTGGTCAGCAGGGGGAATTTGGCGCGATCGCCGGCGGCATAGGCGTCGTCCCATTTGCCGTGATCGATGTCGACCATCGCCGCGCGGGCGGCCGAAGTCTCCGCAGCGGTGAAGGCATGCGCCGGGTTGGCGATTACTATCGGCGCGAGCAGGGCAAAACACAGCCTCACCTTGCCCGTCCGGGCGGCGCCGACTAAGGTCGAAACAAGGTGGGCGAAAGCCCTGCGGAGGTTATGCATGTTTTCCGGATCCATCACTGCTCTCATTACGCCCTTCGCGAAGAACGGCCAGATCGACGACGCGTCGTTCCAGCGCTTCGTTGAATGGCAGATCGGTCAAGGTTCCAACGGATTGGTCCCCAGCGGCTCGACCGGCGAATCGGCGACTTTGTCTCACGACGAACATGAGCGCGTCATTCGCCTGTGTGTCGAGGCGACAGCCGGACGCGTTCCGGTCATCGCCGGCACGGGTTCCAATTCGACGAGCGAGGCGATCAGCCTGACCAAGGCCGCACAGGCCTGTGGTGCCGACGCCGCGCTGATCGTCATGCCCTATTACAACAAGCCATCGCAAGAAGGCTTGTACCAGCATTACAAGGCAATCCACGACTCGGTCGGCATCCCGATCATCATTTATAATATTCCAGGGCGCAGCGTTGTGGATATGAGCGTGGAGACGATGGCACGTCTGGCCAAGCTGCCGCGTATCGTCGGCGTGAAGGATGCCACCGCTGATTTGACCCGCCCGACCCGCACGCGACATGCGATCGGCCCCGATTTCTGCCAGCTGTCCGGCGAAGACCCGACCATTGCCGCCTTCCTGGCGCAGGGTGGGCACGGCTGCATTTCAGTGACGGCCAATGTCGCCCCGGCGATCTGCACGGCGCTGCAGGCGGCCTGGCGGTCGGGAAACCTGACCGAAATGGCACGACTGCGCGATCTTCTCGTACCGCTGAATTCCGCTCTGTTTGTCGAAGTGAACCCGGTGCCGGTGAAATATGCCGTCAGCCTGCTGGGCTTTTGCGACCCGAATCTGCGCCTGCCGCTGATCGAAGCCTCGCCCGAAACGCGTGTGACGGTAGAGGCCGCGATGCGCTTTGCCGGCATTTTGAACTAAGCCATCATGGCCGCATCCGAGATTCTGCCGGGTAAGATAGCGGCACAAAACCGCCGCGCACGGCATGACTATTTCATCGAGGATACGGTCGAGGCCGGGATCGTGCTGGTCGGCACCGAGGTGAAGTCGCTGCGCACCGGCCAAGCCAGCATTGCCGAAGCTTTTGCGCGCGAGATGAACGGCGAATTGTATCTGGTCAACGCCCATATTCCCGAATATCGCCAAGCCCATAAGCTGTTGCAGCATGAGGTCAAACGCCAGCGCAAGCTTCTGCTTCACTGGCGTGAGATGGCGAAGCTGATGGGATCGATCAAACGCGAGGGCGTAACGATCGTGCCCCTTGCGGTCTATTTCAACCCGCGCGGGATCGCCAAGGTTCAGCTCGGCCTGGCCAAGGGCAAGCGCAAAGAAGATAAGCGCGATGCCGACAAGGCGCGCGATTGGCAGCGCGAGAAATCCAGGCTGCTGCGGAACAAGGGATGAGCCGGATGCGGCTGGCGTGCCTGCTGGGCATTGCCGCGATCTACCTGGCAGTAGCCCCTGCAATGGCCGGTAGGCTCGAGGACATCAAGGCGCGGGGCGCCGTTAATTGCGGCGTATTTCCGGGTGTAGCCGGATTTTCCGTCGTCTCAAAGGATGGCCGATACAGCGGATTCGATATCGATATCTGCCGAGCGGTGTCGGCCGCGATATTCGGCGTGCCGGACAAGGTCAAATTCATCGCAGCGCCCAGTATCGACGTGTTCCGGCACTCGCCCGGACCGGATCTGGTCATCCGACGCCTGACATGGACGCTGACCCGCGAAGCACCGCTGGGGCTGATGTTCGGACCGATCATCTATTTCGACGGGCAGGGGTTCCTCGTCCCTAAGTCCATAGGTGTCACCGATGTGCAGAAGCTTACAGGCAAGCGGGTCTGCGTTATGTCGGGCGAGGGATGGGTCGGCAATCTTATGCGATTTTCCCAGGCCAACAGCCTCGATATCAGGTCGATCGTCGTGACAAGCCGGAGCGATGGGGAAAAGGCATTTATCGCCGGCCGCTGCGACGCCTTCAGCGCCGACAAGACCATGCTGGGCGCGATCCGCGCGGACGCGGCAGAGCCGCAGGATTACGACATTCTGCCCGAGCAGATATCGAAAGAACCGCTGGCTCCGCTGGTTAGGGAGGGTGACGACCGGTTTTTCCAAGTCGTGCGCTGGACCGTTTTTGCTCTAATAGAATCTGAGGAACTTTCTGTAACATCAAAAAATATAGATGAAATGAGGAACTCTTCTAATCCCGATGTAAGGGCCTTGCTCGGGGTCGCGCCCGGTAATGGGAAGGCCCTCGGCCTTCGTGAAGACTGGGCCGCCAAAGTCATCTCGAGCATTGGAAATTATGGAGAAATCTTCGCGCGCAATGTCGGCCCGGACAGCAATATCCAGCTCGACCGCGGCCTCAACAGATTGTGGACCGACGGCGGTTTGATGTACGCACCGCCGCTGCGGTGACCGGCGTACAAAATACGGATAATGGTTGTATTGGCGAGAAGCATCGGTTCAAGAATGTCGCCGGCAACAACCAATGGCGGTACTCTTCAGCATGAACATTTCGAGGGGATTCGCCTTCGGTTTTGCAACGTGCGCAGTGGTGCTTATAGGCGCATCCTCTTTAGCTCAAGTGGCCTCCCACCTGGCGCCTACAGCGTTGGCGCAGGCAAACCCACCATCTGAAGGCGGATCGTCGGCGTCAGATTCAGCTTTGCAGGCTAGCCAACCACGCGATGGAAAAGAGACCTCTAAGGAACCGGAAAGCTCGCAACCCGATGTGAGTTTAATCGGGCTCAAAATGTCACGGATTGCCGCACACATCGCGAAAGCACGTCAGCAAGACGATCCTTTTGGCGCTGTGGTCCAGACTGTGAGTCCTGGGTTACCTGCGGCCCAGGCGGGCATCAGACCAGGTGATGTTATCCTCACTATCGATGACATGCCCATAAACTTGCCCGGCGATCTACCGCAGCTAATTGCCAAAACAACGGTCGGCCAGATTCTCATCATTACAGTTCTGCGGGATAATCAACGGATTCACCTGTCACTCATAACTGTTGGTGCACGAATCTTGGCCCAATCAGGGAATGTTTATGGAATGATGGGCATCGCCGAGGCCTATCGTAATGGTAGAGTAATCTCAAAGGATTATATCGAAGCTGCTCGATGGTTTCGTCGGGCCGCCGATTTGGGCGAGGCGACGGCAATGTACTCACTCGGCAATCTTTATATGAGTGGGAGCGGCGTCACCAAGGACTACGGCGAGACGGTACGCTGGTATCGCAAAGCGGCAGATCTGGGCGACGTGAACGCGATGGATGCCCTGGCGGCTCTATTTATCAACGGCCTGGCGTGCCGAGAAGCGACGCGGAAGCGGTGAACTGGTACCGCAAGGCCGCCGATAGCGGCGACCTTTTCGCGATGGATGAGATCGCGACTTGGTATGCTATCGGGCGCGGAGTGCCTAAAGATGAAGCGGAGGCGGCGCGCTGGTATCGTAAGGCTGCCGATCTGGACGACGACGACGCCAAGAAATGGCTGGATACGCACGGCCATTCATCCCGATAAAAGCTTGTTTTGCCCCGTAGCTGGCCGCATCTTCGCCGAAACGATCAAAGACGGGGCGGGTGCCGGATTCATGAATCACGATGTTTTCATCAGCTATACGACGCAAGACAAGCCGACGGCCGATGCGATCTGCCATACGCTGGAAGCGCAGGGCGTCCGCTGTTGGATTGCGCCGCGTGATATTCAGTTGGGCGACAATTACGCTGAAACGATCATCAAAGCGATCAACGCGGCCAAGCTGATGGTGCTGGTGTTTTCCGGCAGCACAAACAATTCCCGTCATGTCGGCAACGAGGTCGAGCGCGCCTTTAACCGGGGCGTCCCGATGATCCCGTTCCGGATTGAGGATACGGTGGCGACCGGGGCGCTGGAATATGTCCTCCGCATGCCCCATTGGCTCGACGCCTTCAGCCCGCCCCTTCAGCAGCACCTCAATAGCCTGGGTGAATCTGTCCTCGGGCTGCTGGCGGCGCGGGAAGGCCAACCTCCGGCAGCGCCGGCCCAGCAGTCGGCCGTCACCGCGCCGATTTCACCGCCACCTCAAAGCCCGAGGCGTTTGTTGCGTGTGCCGCTGGCTCTGGCAGGCGCCACGGTGGTCCTGGCCGCTGTGGGCTTCGGGGCGTTTTACCTCCGCGCACCGAAGCCGGACGTCAAAATCTCCGTCGTTCCGGAGCCTGTGGTACGACAGATACAATCCGCGTCTGCTGCCCGGGAACGCACCGCCTCCACAAGCGCTATCCGCACCTGTTGCGTCGCCTCAGCCAGCGCCAGTCTTGACGCCGAACCCGGGCCCCGTGGTGCAGGCGGAAACGGCCACGCCGTTAGGTAGGCTAAGGGAGACCGTCGCGCCTGCCGAAGGCAAAGCATTTCTGCAAGACCCCGGACAGATTGGGATGGTGATACGGGTTTTGCCGGAGGAGATGGCCAAGAACATGCCTCGCAAGGAGGAACATGGCGCGGTGGTGCAGGAGGTGGTTCCCAATTCACCCGCGGCAGCCATCGGCATCAGGGCAGGCGATCGCGTGGTCGGTTTTGCCGGTCAGCCGGTAGGCACGCCTGCGGAACTACAGCGAATCATCATGGACATAAAAGGGAAGCGTTTCGTCTTCATCACCTACAGCCGTGATGGGCAGAACACACGACTGGTGATGAAGCTTCCAGCCGCGCAGTAGGAACGGGCTTTACTTCGATGCCAATTCCTTGGCCATCACGAAGTCGATTTCGTAGGTGCCTTCGGGTTTCAGCGGCACTTTGACTTCCTTGGCCTGCTTATAGCCCTTCTTTTCGCATTTGATGGTGATCTTGGACGGATCGACGGTTTCGCCGGCGTCCTTGATCTGGGCGCCGATGTCGGGGCTGCGGTAATGGCCGGGGCTGTCGTTGTCGAAGGGGAAGGTCATGCCGATTCCGTCGACGTGGATCGTCATTTCGGCATCGTCGAGATAGTTGCCGTCCGTGTCCTTGATATGTCCGAAATAGACCAGATCGACATGACCATGTTCAGGCGCCGGAAGGAAGAATTCCCCGCCATTGGCCAGCGCGATGCCTGACGCCATCAAGCCTAGTCCCAGAACGCTTCCCCCCAGGGAAACTGCAAATCGATGTGGGCGTTTCATTCGACCCCTCCGTTGAAGCGCGCACCATATTGCGCACGACCGTTTCAGTCAAAAAATGGGCTCATCCGCGCCCGGGATCAAGATCAAAGAAACCAGCGTTTCTCATAAATCAAAACTGCCACGATCAGGATCGCCGGGGTCAAACCAGCCCACAGCGGCGAAAGTCTGTCGGCCCATTTGCGTGGCACGATCAATGCGATCGGCAGGCTGACGATCAAGGCAGTTGCGAGCCAGCCATACCAGGAGATAGGTGGGCCGGCTGATTTTCCCTGGTCATCGATATGGAACTGGCCGTTCAGCGGATAATATTTGAACAGCGCCAGGCTGAAATAAAAGGCGAGGGTGTAGACGAGGCCGAAGACGATCGAAAACACGGAGAATTTGCCGTGACCCTTCATTGGAATAGGCCCCGAATATTATTGAGGACATGGCCGACCAGGAAATTCCACCAGATGATGAAGGCCAAAATCCAGGTCAGATAGCGACGGGCGACTGCGCCTTCTGGGGCGAGCGGCGTGCGCCAGAAAACCCAATAGGCAGGCAGCAAACCCAGACCGATTGCAGCCAGATGCTCCTTGATCTCGAAGACGCCGTTCGCCTCCCTAAGGCCGAGATCTTCCAGCGTGGGGCGAACGTCGAGGCGATATTGCGGATAGAGCAGGCCGCCGCCGATGCTGGTCACGATAAAGAGGACGATCACCGCATTGGTATAGGACGCAGCTCCGACCGCGCGGTACTTGTCGATGAATGATCGATTGGCCGCCGGTGTACGCTTGGTCGTGCTGAAGGCTTGATGGGTTATGGCCCCAAGCAGCGCAACCGCAAGCAAGCCGTGAATGATAAGAATGGTTGTGATCATTCGACCAGGACCACAGAATGGTCTTGCCCTGTGCGGCAGCGGCCGCCCGATGTTGTCATTTAATCGTTCCCCGACCCTGAATATGTCGCGACGATATATGATTCTGCGCCGGGCGCGCGAGGAAATTCAGGTGCGGCGGACGATCAGCCTTCCGAAATGCTGCGTGGCCGGGTCAAATGAGCGGGAAGGGAGGCAGGCCCCTCGTCTGCGTCCTCATCGGTATCGGAATAGGGGCGCGGTTGGTGCTTGCGGCCGATATGGGGCGCCAGCGCCTGAAGCTCCAGGAAATGGTCGGCCTGCCGGCGGAGTTCGTCTGCGACCATCGGCGGCTGGGAACGGACGGTCGATACGACCGTGACGCGCACGCCCTTGCGCTGAACGGATTCGACCAGCCGGCGGAAATCGCCATCCCCGGAAAAGAGCATTATATGGTTTACATGCTCAGCCATCTCCATCACATCGACGGCGAGTTCGATATCCATGTTTCCTTTGATTTTCCGCCGACCCGACGCGTCGGTGAATTCCTTGGTCGGCTTTGTCACCATGGTGTAGCCGTTGTAATCAAGCCAATCGACCAGCGGCCGTATCGGTGAATATTCCTGATCCTCGATGAGTGCGGTGTAGTAAAAAGCGCGGATCAGACGGCCCTTAGAAGCGCCCCACTTCAGAAGCTTCTTATAATCGATCTCGAAGCCCAGTGCGCGTGCCGCGCCATAGAGATTGGCGCCGTCGATGAAGATGGCTGTCCGATCTTCTTTGTAGAAGATACCGTCATCGTCACCGCGGGGCGAATTATCCGAATCTTGATCCATTGACCTTGTCGAATTTTCGTTAAACATGATGTCTCTCAATATATGGGGTGAACACCCCCGATAAATTTATGGTTCCGGCGATAAATAAGCCGCAGCTAATTGCTATAATGTCAGATGTAAATCGCGCCACTCGACCTGCAACCCTTGCGCTTGGGAGGTTGCCGATTTACATCTAGGAATCAAGCTAACATTGTCGGGACACTAGAATTATGGCGCGGGTTACTGCCGAAGATTGCGTTCTCAAGATTCCCAATCGTTTCGAACTGGTCATGATGGCCTCTCAGCGCGCACGCGAGATCGGCGGCGGGATGACCTTGACGGTTGACCGGGACAACGACAAGAACCCGGTTGTCGCTCTGCGCGAGATCGCCGAAGAGACGGTCGTTCTCGATGAACTGAAGGAATCGCTGGTTCGCGGCCATCAGAAGGTCATTCCTTCCGACGAGCATGAAGACGACATCATCGACCTCATGGAAGGCGAACAGGGCTGGATCCGACCCGACGGCGAACTTCAGACTTTGGCCGAAGAAGGCATGATCGATCACGGCGACGAGGAAGACCTCGCGTTGGGCGACGATGCCAATCTCGATGCCGCGATGGACGATGACGAGGAAGCGATCCCAGGCCACGGCATGGAGCCGGCTGACGATTTCGTGACCGAAGACGAGTAATTTTGTCGGGCAAAGGTCCAAACCTGCGGGCGCAGCTGAGCCAACCTGAATATTTGGGCTGAATGAGCGCGGCCGCCGAACCATCCAAACGTCCTATGATCCGCCAGTACGAGCTGGTCGAGCGGGTCAAGGCCTATGATGCGAATGCGGACGAAGACGCGCTGAACCGCGCCTATGTCTATTCCCTGAAGATGCACGGCAGCCAGCTTCGTGCATCCGGGGATTCCTATTTTTCCCATCCGCTCGAAGTCGCCGGCATTCTGACGGGGATGAAGCTGGACAGCGCCTCGATCGTGACGGCGCTGCTCCACGATACGATCGAGGATACATCGGCGACGCTTGCCGATGTCGAGCGGCTGTTCGGACCCGAGATTGCCCGTCTGGTCGACGGCGTGACCAAGCTGTCGCGAATCGAACTGCAGAATGTCGAAGCCGGCGAGCCGAACGATCAGACCAAGCAGGCGGAGAATTTCCGCAAGCTGCTGCTGGCGATGTCCGAGGATATCCGCGTCCTTCTCGTGAAGTTGGCGGATCGGCTGCATAATATGCGGACGCTGCATTATATCGGCGACAAGATGAAACGCCGCCGGATTGCCCGCGAGACGCTGGAAATTTATGCCCCGCTGGCGGAGCGCATCGGTATTCACGGTATCAAGGACGAGCTGGAAGACCTGGCTTTCGCCGAGCTGTACCCCGATGCCCGCAACGGCATTCTGTCCCGGCTGGCCTTTCTGCGGCAGGAAGGGGGCGATGTCGCCCACCGGATCGTCGACGCGCTCGAGCGCGATATGGCCGCCGAAAAGATCGTCGCTTCGGTCTCAGGCCGGGAGAAATCGCCCTATTCGATCTGGCGCAAGATGCAGATCAAGAATGTGGCGTTCGAGCAGCTTTCGGACATCATGGCATTCCGCATCGTCGTGGAGACGATCGCCGAATGCTATCAGGTGCTGGGCGTCGTCCACGGTCGGTATCCCACCGTTCCGGGTCGATTCAAAGATTATATTTCGACGCCCAAGCCTAACGGGTATCGCAGCCTGCATACAGCCGCGATCGGCCCCGAGCGGCAGCGTATCGAGATCCAGATCCGCACGCGCGAGATGCATGAAGAGGCCGAACTGGGTGTCGCGGCCCACTGGGCCTATAAATCCAACACCCGGTCCGACGGCAAGCAATATCGCTGGCTGCGCGAACTGCTGGAAATCGTCGATCAGGCGCAGAAGCCGGAAGAGTTCCTCGAACATACGAAGCTGGAACTGTTCCAGGACCAAGTGTTCTGCTTTACGCCGAAGGGCGACCTGATAGCACTCCCGCGCGGCGCGACTCCGGTCGATTTCGCCTATGCCGTGCATTCTGAGGTTGGAGATCATTGCGTCGGCGCCAAGGTCAACGGACGCATCGTCCCGCTGAACAGCCAGTTGGGTAACGGCGACCAGGTCGACATCATCCGGTCCAAAAGCCAGACGCCGTCGCCGGCCTGGGAACGATTCGTCGTCACCGGCAAGGCGCGGGCGCGCATCCGGCGCTATGTCCGCAACCAGCAGCGACAGGAATATGTGACGCTGGGCAAGGCCATGTTGCAGAAGGGATTTCGCCAAGAGGGTCATGATTTCAGCGAAAAGCTGCTCCAGTCGGCGATAAAGACGCTCCATATCGAGACGCTGGAAGATCTTTATGCCGAGATCGGTGCGGGCAACCGGACCACGCGGGAAATCGCCGTGGTGCTGTTTCCGCCGGATAAGACTCAGCCGGCTCTGGGCGACGATGGGAGCGAGACCAAGGTTCTGCCGTTTCCGCCCAAGGCGCGGCTCAAAGGCAAGGAGCGGCCGCTGCCGATCCGCGGTCTTATTCCCGGCCTCGCAGTCCATTTCGCGCGCTGCTGCCACCCGCTCCCGGGCGACAGAATCGTCGGCATCGTGACCACCGGCAAGGGAGTGACGGTTCACACGCTGGATTGCGAGACGCTGGAAAGCTTTTCCGAGACACCGGAACGCTGGCTGGATATTTCCTGGGGCGATGATGCGGATGCGACCGAGCATGTGGGCCGGCTGTTCGTCACGATCGCCAACGAGCCCGGCAGCCTCGGCACGCTGTCGACCGTGATCGGGCGTAACGGCGGCAATATCATCAATCTCAGAATCACCAGCCGGTCGATCGATTTCTGGGAATTGCTGATCGATATCCAGGTCCACGACCTGAAGCACCTCACCAATATCATTGCCGTATTGCGCGCGACGCCGGTCATCAACCAGGTCGATCGCGCCCGCAGCCACTGAAACAACGAAATATGACAGTCTCAATTCCCCGGCTCGGGGTAAATATCGACCATATCGCAACTTTGCGGAATGCCAGGGGCGGCTTGCACCCTGACCCCGTGCGCGCCGCAATTGTTGCGGCCGAAGCCGGGGCGGACGGGATTACTGCGCATTTGCGCGAGGATCGCCGCCATATCCGCGACGAAGACGTGCCGCAAATCATGACCGCGACCGGGCTGCCGCTCAATCTCGAAATGGCCGCGACCGAGGAAATGCTGTCTATCGCGCTCAGGCTCAAGCCGCACGCGGTTTGTCTGGTTCCCGAACGGCGAGAAGAGCGGACAACCGAGGGCGGCCTCGAGGTTGCGGGCGATTCAAACTGGATATCGCATGTCGTCCGGCGCCTGGCCGAAACCGGAATCCGGGTATCGCTGTTTATCGGCCCGGCCGAGGCGCAAGTTCGCGCCGCACGGGATGTCGGCGCGGCGGTCATAGAGTTGCATACGGGCGCCTATGCAGAAGCCGAGGGTGAGGAGCAGGCTGTCGAGTTGTGCCGACTGACCGCGGCGGCGACGCTGGGGGCTGGGCTTGGTCTGGAAATTCACGCCGGACATGGGCTGACCTTCGAGAATGTCGGCTCGATAGCCGCGATCCCTGAGGTGAAGGAGCTGAATATTGGGCATTTCCTGGTCGGCGAAGCGCTGTTTACCGGGTTCGATGCGGCGATCCGGGAAATGCGGTCGCGGATATCCCAAGCCCGCGAGCGATCCGCATGATCCTGGGGCTGGGCAGCGACTTGATCGATATCACCCGCATCGCCCGGTCTATCGAGCGTTTCGGCGACCGGTTCATCGACCGCTGCTTCACCGAAACGGAGCGCGCCAAGGCTGCGCGCAGACCGCTGACTTCGGCAGCGACCTATGCCAAGCGGTTTGCCGCGAAGGAGGCATGTGCTAAAGCGCTCGGCACCGGTCTTCGGGCTGGGGTGTTCTGGCGCGATATGGGTGTGGTGAATTTGCCGGGCGGTCGACCGACGCTGATTTTAACCGGAGGCGCGCTGGCCCGACTGGAGGCTATAACGCCCCCCGGCATGAGCGCGCGGATTGATTTGACGATCACCGATGAACCGCCATTGGCGCAGGCCATGGTGATCATATCGGCAGTACCGCTGGTTGAGGCGACTTGAATGGATATGGCATGAAAAATCGCGACATCGATCTGGTGAAAAGCGCCGCAGTCGGCCTGCCGGTACGCAAGCAAGAGAGCGTCGGGGAGGTGATTCGCACGGTCATCTATGCGCTGATCATCGCGCTGGTCATCCGCACGCTGGCCTTCGAGCCGTTCAATATTCCATCGGGCTCGATGACGCCGACATTGCTGACCGGAGACTATGTCTTCGTGTCCAAGTTTTCCTACGGCTATGGCCGCTATTCCTTGCCCTGGTCACCCGATTTTCTGCGTGGGCGCATCCTGGGCAGCCTGCCCAAGCGCGGCGACGTCGCGGTCTTCGTCAATCCGCATACCGGCGAGGATTATATCAAACGCATCGTCGGCCTGCCGGGCGACAAGATCCAGGTCAGCCACGGTATTCTCACTATCAACGGCGAGGCCTCGAAGCGCGAACGGGTAGACGATTATCTGGTTCACGATTGGAGCGAAAACTACAATCGTCCCGAGGAAGAGCTTCGCTATCACTATATCGAGACCATGCCTAACGGTGTGAAGCACGATATTCTGGGCGATGTGACCAGCGAGCCGGAAGATTCGTTACCGCAGGACGATACCGGCGTGTTCGAGGTGCCCGCTGATCATTTCTTCGCGATGGGCGACAACCGCGACAACTCTAGCGACAGCCGCTTGGGCCTGGGTTATGTGCCGGTCGAGAATCTGGTCGGCCGGGCCGACAGACGGTTCATCTCGCTTGAGGCCGGCTCTCACCTTTGGGAAGTCTGGCGCTGGCCCTGGAGCTTGCGGATCAGCCGCTTCTTCGGGGCGATTCATTGAAGCGGTCGATCCGTTGAAGACTTCGGTCGGGCCTGCGGCACTCGGCGGGCTCGAACAGGCGCTGGGCCATAGTTTCCGTGACCCCGGCCTGCTGGTTCAGGCGACGACCCATTCCGGTGCTGCCCACGGCCGCGGCGAGCCGGTGGACAACGAGCGCCTGGAGTTTCTGGGCGACCGGGTCCTGGGCCTCGTCATCGCGCAGCTTTTGATCGAGACCTTCCCCAGGGCCAGCGAAGGCGAGCTTGGACCGCGGCTGACGGCATTGGTCAGGCGCGAGGCCTTGGCCGAAGTGGCGAGCGAGATCGATCTGGGCGCCTATCTGGTGCTGTCGGCAGCGGATTCGGCGACAGGCGCGCGCAGCCACCCCAAGCTGCTGGCCGATGCGTGCGAGGCGGTGATCGCCGCCCTCTATCTCGACGGCGGGCTGGAGGCGGCGCGCAGCTTTGTCGCCAAGGGCTGGGCGCGACAGATCAGGGCGGTGTCGGTGATGCCGCTGGAGCCCAAGACCGCGCTTCAGGAATGGGCGCAGGGGCGCGGACTGCCGCTGCCGTCATACAAAGTTACACATTCCGCCGGTAAGGCGCATGATCCGGTATTCGAGGTTCAGGTGGACGTTCAAGGATTGGAGCCGATGACGGCTAAAGGCTCATCGAAGCGCATCGCGGAAAAAGCGGCCGCGCTCGCCCTGTTGCGCAGACTCGGTGTCGTGCCGGCGGAGGCATCGTGACGATCGCGGGGAACGCGGTCGGCGGCCCGGCAGGCCCAGACACGCGCTGCGGCTTCATCGCGCTGATCGGCGCGCCGAACGCCGGCAAGTCGACCCTGCTGAACGCGCTGGTCGGCAGCAAGGTGGCGATCGTCAGCCCCAAGCCGCAGACGACGCGGATGCGGGTTCTGGGCATCGCCATCGAGGGGCAAAGCCAGCTGATCTATGTCGACACGCCGGGTATCTTCTCGCCGCGCCGGCGCCTGGACCGGGCGATGGTGAAGGCGGCCTGGAGCGGGGCAGGGGACGCGGACATAGTCGCGCTCCTGGTCGACGCCAGCCTGGACCGGATCAGCAAGGACACCAAGGCGATCATCGCCAAACTGATCGAGAGCAAAAGTTCGGCGATTCTGATCCTGAACAAGATCGACGCCACCGAACGCTCACGCCTTTTGACGCTTGCGGCCGACCTGAACGCGGCCTTTCCCTTCACCGACACCTATATGGTTTCGGCGCGGACGGGCGATGGGCTGGAGGATTTGCGCAAAGTCTTCGCCGAGCGTGTGCCGCCCGGCCCCTGGCATTATCCCGACGATCAACTGTCGGACCTGCCGACCCGGCTGCTGGCGACCGAGATTACACGCGAACAGCTCTACCTGCAGTTGGAGCAGGAACTGCCCTATGCCACAACGGTCGAGCATGAGAAGTGGGAGGAAAAGGACGACGGCAGCGTTCTGATCCACCAGGTGATCCTTGTCGAGCGTCCCAACCAGAAAGCCATCGTCATCGGCAAGGGCGGGGCGCAGATCAAATCCATCGGCGAGGCGGCGCGGCGCGAACTGATCAAGGTACTGGACCAACCGGTTCACCTGCTGCTGCATGTCAAAGTCCGCGAAGACTGGGCCAACGATTCCGGCCATTTCCGGGATATTGGGTTGGATTGGAAGGCTTAGAGCCTTTTCGCGTCTCTTGTCTGCCGGCAATCTTGGCGTATTTGCGGGTATGTATCTACGGGTGAGACGCTCATGACGACTGCTCGCATATTCAAGTCCGGCAACAGCCAAGCTGTTCGGCAGCATTCTGCGTCGGAACACGGCGTCTATGCGCATCAACAAGGAAGGGCATAAGCTCTCCGGAGTGCGAACTGAACGGAGCCTCAAAAACCCCGAAAATCCTCCGGCTTCAGCCGGGGGAAGATGTTAAATTGGTAACGAATAACGAGTGTGAGTTTCGTCGAGTACCGGGCCTTATTGTCGAAAACTGGGTCAACTGACCCCTGCTGCTGTAGACTTCCCCAATGTCCGTTGAATGGTGCGAATCGGCGATTGTTTTGGCGGCGCGGCCGCATGGGGAGTCCAGCGTCATTGCCACGCTGCTGACTGCCAATTACGGCGCTCATGCGGGGTTGGTGCAGGCGGCGCGGGGGCGTAAGGGCGGGGGCATTCAGCCGGGCAACCGGGTTGTCGCCCGCTGGCGGGCGCGCCTGCCGGAGCATCTGGGCAGTTACACGATAGAGGCGGAATCGAACGGCGCGGCGGCTTTGATGCATGAGCCGCTTAGGCTGATTGCGCTGCAATCGGCCTGCAGCCTGGTGGCCGTCTCGGCGCCTGAGCGTGAGCCCCATCCCGGCCTCTATGAGGCTACAGCGGCGCTGATCGACACGCTGCCCGGACCGGCCTGGGATGCGGCCTATGTCGCCTGGGAAGTCGGTTTGCTGCGTCTGCTGGGATTCGGCCTGGACCTGGAGCGCTGCGCCGCGACCGGGGTCAACGATATGCTGACCTATGTTAGCCCCCGCACCGGACGGGCTATTTCGGAATCGGCGTCCGAACCCTGGCGCGACCGTCTTCTGAAGCTGCCGGGCTTTCTGATCGGCCGCGGCCCTGCCGAGCCGCCGGATGTTCTGGACGGGCTGATCCTGACGGGTCATTTCCTGGAGCGGGTCGCCTTCGCCGCGACCCATAGCCCGCTGCCGGCTGCACGTACGCGATTCATCGAAAGCTATCGCCGTTACGCAGGAGATTCTGCTATTCCGGCATCATGAACGATCCGACTCGGGGCAATATCGTCGACCAGCAGATGGCCGACATTCTGGGTGAGAAATATCTCGCTTATGCCCTCTCAACCATTATGTCCCGCTCGCTGCCCGATGTACGCGATGGGCTGAAGCCGGTTCACCGCCGCGTACTCTACGCGATGCGGGAGCTGAACCTTGCCTCCAACACGCCGCCGCGCAAATCGGCGCAGGTGGTGGGCAGCGTGATCGGCAAATATCACCCGCACGGCGACACCGCGGTCTATGACACGATGGTGCGGCTGGCGCAGGATTTCTCCAGCCGGTATCCGCTGGTCGACGGCCAGGGCAANNAGGGCGTGGTCTATCCGACGCTGGTGCGGATGGCCCAGGATTTCAACATGCGCTACCGCCTGGTGGACGGGCAGGGGAACTTCGGCTCGATCGATGGCGACCCGCCGGCGGCCATGCGCTACACCGAGGCGCGGCTGACTGCGGTGGCCGAGGCAATGCTGCTGGCGATCGACGAGGACGCGGTCGATTTCCGCCCGACCTATGACGGGCAGGAGAACGAGCCGATCGTCCTGCCCTCGGCATTCCCCAATCTTCTGGCCAACGGATCGACAGGCATTGCCGTGGGCATGGCGACCGCCATTCCGCCGCATAATGCGGGCGAGCTGGCCGATGCTCTGCTGCTGCTGATCGAAAACCCCAAGGCCGAGACGGAAGACTTGGTGAAGCTCGTGCCGGGCCCCGATTTCCCGACCGGTGGGGTGATGATCGAGCCGGCAGAGTCCATTCTGGAGGCCTATAAGACCGGCCGCGGCGGCTTTCGCGTGCGGGCCCGGTGGGAGATCGAGAAGGGCCAGCAGGGCGCCTATAACATCATCGTCACCGAGATTCCCTATCAGGTTCAGAAATCCCGCTTGATCGAGCGGATCGCGGAACTGCTGAACGACAAGAAACTGCCGCTACTGGACGATGTGCGCGACGAATCCTCGGATACGATCCGCCTGGTTCTGGTGCCCAAAAGCCGCAATGTCGAAGCGCCGATGCTGATGGAACAGCTGTTCCGCGCGACCGACCTGGAAAACCGCATCCCATTCAACATGAATGTGCTGGACGGCGGTCTGGTGCCGCGGGTGATGAGTCTGAAGGAGGCGCTGAAAGCCTTCCTGGACCACCGGCATGAGGTTCTGGAGCGCCGCAGCCGTTTCCGACTGGCGGAAATCGACCGCAGGCTGGAGGTGCTGGAAGGCTATCTAATCGCCTATCTCAATATCGATGAGGTGATCCGCATCATCCGCGAGGAGGATGAGCCCAAGCCGATCATGATGAAGCGCTGGGGCCTGACCGACGTACAGGTCGAGGCGATCCTCAATATGCGGCTGCGGGCGCTGCGCAAGCTGGAAGAGATCCAGATCACCACCGAGCGCAACAAGCTGTCCGATGAGCGCAAGACGCTTGCCGGTCTGCTGGCCAGCGAAGCCAGGCGCTGGTCCGCGGTGGGGCGCGAAATCGAAGAGATGAAAAAGAAGTTCGGGCAGGCGACCGCACTGGGCAAGCGCCGCACCACGCTGGACGTGGCGCCGGTCGTCGCCGAACTGCCGCGCAACGCCCATATCGAGCGCGAAGCGGTGACCGTTCTGGTCTCCGAAAAGGGCTGGGCCAGGGCCATCGGAGGCCATGACGTCGACCTCGATGCGGTGAAGTTCAAGGAAGGCGACAAGGGCCGTTTTGTGGTCAAGGCCGAAACCACCGACCTGCTGCTGATCTTCGCCACCGACGGCAAGGCCTTCACGGTTGAGGTCGACAAGCTGCCGCGCGGGCGAGGCTTCGGCGAGCCGCTGCGCCTCATGGTCGATCTGGGCAACGATGCGGAGCCGCTGACCGTTCTGCGCCACTCGCCGGGGGCCAAGCTGCTGGTCGCGGCAGGGGATTCGCGCGGGTTCCTGGTGGCCGAAGACGAGATTATCGCCCGCACGCGCTCAGGCAAGCAGGTGTTGAACATGCCGGCCTCGGTCGAGGCCGTGGCCTGCCGCCCCGCGACCGGCGACCATGTGGCCGTGGTGGGGGAGAACCGCAAGCTGCTGGTGTTCCCGCTGTCGGAGGTGCCGGAAATGGCGCGCGGGCGCGGCGTGATCCTGCAGAAACACAAGGACGGCGGCATTACCGACGTGAAAGTCTTCAACCTGGCCGAGGGCTTAAGCTGGCCTCAAGGCGGCCGCACCCGCACCGAAACCGACCTGCGCACCTGGATCGGCGCCCGCGCCAGCGCCGGCCGCATGGTGCCCAACGGGTTTCCAAAGAGTAATCGGTTTAGCTGAAGGCGCGTGAGGCCAAGAGGCTGGATGTCCGGATCAGACGAAACCGCACTGAACCCGACCGGCGGCTAGAACGGAATTTATAGCTAACCCAGCGCTATCGAACTGACCCCTTTAGCGCGACGCTGGATCGCGCCCGGTAGGTTGGATCACTGCCCTGATTCCCGTCGTGGCGAGAAGCGCAGCGACGAATCAATCCAGAGCCGTTAGCCCAATACCGATCGGTAAGGCTCTGGATTGCTTCGCTGCGCTCGCAATGACTAGGAATGAGCTCGGCGTCGCCACATCGCTGCTATGCCGGAAATGTAAGAAACTTGTGGCCACCAAGTTGGGAGCATGTTTCCATCGGATCATGCCGGCTGTCCAGGGTGGTGGCGTGCGTGACACATGACGTTAGTGAGTAATTCACTGCGACCCGGTTTCGCTTCCTGCCCCGCCGTACCCGAGTGGAGGCGCTCGGATTGCCCTGTCGCCGAATTCCCGCGTAACGCCAAGTTTGTGAAGCGGCGCCTAGTACTGCTCATGGTGGCGGTAGCGATCAGGCCTGCGGCCTATGCCGAGGATGCGGGCGTTAAGGCGAATATAATGCCGTTGCAAACGGCCCCACAACCCGCGCAGCCCAACATGCCGCGGATCGACGATCTGCCCAGCTTTCATTGCGATATCGATTATTGCGGCTTCGATTACCTGCAGGACGCCTGGAAGCGGGAGCTTCCGAAAGCAGCACCGTCGAACGAGATGAACGCAAACACGATTCTCGCCAACAGATCTCGTTTTGCTGCTGAAGGGAAGCGTTGGCCCGACACACCGCCTGTTTTGCATGTCGCAATTCCCGGAACCAACTGCGCGTTCGGCGGCTATCTGAACGGCGACATGATCGGCATCGGCTGCGGCAGCCACCACCGCGACACCGACTCGCGTTTCGTGTGCGTCGCCAATGCGTCGTGCACTCCGACGATGCAGCGGATTTACGAACCGCGCTGATCTTCAGCCGACAAACGCCCTATCTAGGTCGGCGATAATTATCTTTCGCATCTTCATCATGGCCTGCATAGCGCGATCGGCCTTTTTGCGATCGGTGTCGCCCAAGTAGCGGCCGAGGGCGGTAGGGACGACTTGCCAGGACAGGCCGAACTTGTCCTTCAGCCATCCGCATCGCGATTCCTCGCTGCCGTCGGCGGTCAGCCTGTCCCAAAAATAATCCACCTCTTCCTGATTCTCGACGCTGACAAAGAAGGAAATCGCCTCGTTGAACTTGTGTTGAGGGCCGCCATTGAGGGCGTTGAATTTCTGGCCCTCGAGTTCAAAGCGGGCCATGAAGTCATTGACGATTTCGACCTTGGCGTTGGGGAAAACGGATTTGTAGAAGGTGACAGCCTCGGGAAGGTTGTTGTCGAACCAAAGGAACGGCGTGATGGAAGTCATCGGGATGTCCTTTATGGTTTGGTGAGCTTTAGTTATCTTTTGCCCGGTCAAAGGCCTCCAAAATTCCCGCAAAGCGCGCTTCGATCTTGGCGCGCTGAGGATTGTCGTGGGTAACGATCCAGGGGCGGTTTTGTTCGATGCTGGCGATCAGATTGCGGACGGCGTAGTCGGGGGCGACGGTCTCCTCTGAGCCGCCCAAGCCGCGGATGACCATTTTCATGTCGGCGTCGCTGATTTTCGATTGACCGAGGTCGGCGGGGCGGTTGCGACCGCTGTCGACAATGCGGGTTTTGACGCCGCCGGGCAGCAGCAGAGAGACGCCGATACCTTCGTCCGCTAGTTCCTCACGCAGGGTTTCGCCATAGGCCATCAGCGCGTGCTTGCTGGTGTTATAGATGCCCTTGCCCGCGCATCCGGCAAGCAGACCGGCCATCGAGCCGGTGATGACGATATGGGCGTTGCCGGGGTTTGCCCGCAGCATCGGCAGGAAGGTCTGAACCGTGCGGATAGTCCCGAACAGATTGACCGACAGAACCCACTGCCAATCCTGCCAAGTCCTCTCCTCAAGGCGGCCCAGCATCAGAACGCCGGCATTGGCGAGCGCGAGGTGGCAAGAGCCGTAAGTGTCTCGCACTGCCTCGGCGAGGCGGGCCATGCTGCCGTCGTCTGTGACATCGGCTTGGTGGGCGAAAGCGGTGCCCTTGGCGTCACGGATCGAGCGGACGGTATCCTCGGCACCCGCGAGATCGATGTCGGCAACTGCGATTTTCATCCCGCGTCCTGCCAAGGCCCGGCAGATCGCCGCACCGATGCCGCTTCCCCCGCCGGTGACGACGGCAACCGATCCGTAGAACTGATTCATCGCGTGCAGCTCTTCTTGGTTAGACCGGCCTTGGCCGGCCGTCAGATAGGCGGACGGCGGTCGCGCCAGGGCGCGAGCTGCTCTAGCTGGGCCGCGAGTTGCAGCAGCGTTACCTCGTCGCCAAAACGACCTGCAAACATGCTGCCGATGGGCAGGTTATCCCCATTCCAGTTCAGCGGCACAGACATCGCAGGCAGACCGGCGATGTTATAAACCGACGTATAGCAGGATGCCTTGACCGCGTTCTTGACGAAATTGTCATAGGGCTGATCCAGCGACAGGTCGCCCAGCATCGGCGGCGGCCCGGCGGTGACCGGGGACAGGATCATGTCATAGCCGGTCAGGAACTGATCGAGCGTGCGGCCAGCCTGATCGGCGGCGGCGCGGCCCCGATACATCTGCTCGGCAGTCGATTTCTGGGCGTTCTGGTAGGTGAGCCAGGTAATCGGCTCCAGGTCCGCCTCGGTCACCGTGCGTCCCAGAAGCTTTTCCCGGTCATGGATCAGCGACAGGACGCCGGTCGAATTCAAAACGCCCATGCCCTGCATCATCGGCCCGACCTGGAACGCCAGCTTTGCCGGTTCGACATGGTGACCCAGTTGTTCACAGAGTTTGGCCGCAGTATCGAGCGCCGTCTTGCAATCGGGGTGCAGGGGTACGCCCAGAATATTGGCCTCGATCAGCGCGATACGCAGCTTACGCGGGGGCTTAGCCAGAGACTTCAGGAAGGAAACGGCGGGCGGCGCGGGGATGACGCGGCTGCCCGGTTCGGCCCCAGCGGCGACATCGAGCATCAAGGCCGAATCGCGCACGCTGCGGCTGATCGCATGGGTGACGGACAGGCCCATCCAGGTTTCGATCGCATCCGGCCCGACGGGATTGCGCCCGCGGCTTGGCTTCAGACCGAACAGGCCGCAATGGGAAGCGGGAATGCGGATCGAGCCGCCGCCGTCGCTGGCATGGGACACGGGCAGTATGCCCGCGGCGACCGCGGCCGCTGCGCCGCCGGATGATCCGCCGCTGCTACGATCGAGATTCCAGGGGTTATGGGTCCTGCCCCACAAGATCGATTCCGTTGTCGCGGTATAGCCGAATTCCGGACTGGCGGTTTTCCCGAAAATCACCAGGCCGGCCGCGCGATAACGCTCAACCAATGTGCTGTCGTGGTCGGCTACGGCATCCTTGAAAAAGCGCGAGCCGTTGGTTGTGATATGCCCCTTCATCTGAATGCCGAGGTCCTTGAGCAGGAGTGGAACGCCGCGCAGCGCGCCCTGTTCGGGCAATCCCGCAGCGACGGTAGCCCGCGCCTCGTCGTAGTATTTCTGGACGACCGCGTTCAGGGCAGGGTTTACCTGTTCGGCCCGCGCGATTGCGGCCTCGAGCGCGTCGGTCGGGGAGATCTGTTTGGTGCGGATCATATGGGCCAGGTCGACGCCATCGGCCTTGGCGTAATCCGCATAGGACAGGCCCCGGCCAGCACCGAATGCGGCGCGGCTTGCGGCGGCTGCGGTCAGAAGAGCGCCGGATTTCAACATTGCGCGGCGATTTATTGGCATTCTCTTCCCCGGTGGCGTTGGACATTCTTTCGCGGTTTGTGCGCGAGGCCCGGTGATCCGCCGGATCCGGTGCCCAACTCTATAATGCGTTATAGGTTGTTTCTGATAACCATGCCTGCCCCCTAAAGCAACCAAAACTGCGGTCCTGTCGAGGAACCCGCGCGTCATCGAAAATGGCGGGACCGCGAGACAAGGAATAATCACACTATTTTTGCATTATCCCCTTAAAAGTTACGCCTAGATAAATCATGTTACGATCCGTTAAGAACACAGCAAGTTCCATACCCGGGTCAGATGAGGCCCCGTCGCAGCCGAGTAGGTGCGTTACAGCAAGCAGAACTTCCGCCGTCGAAGTGATGGTTCGAACCGTTGTGCAGTTCCGATCGGTGCCGATAAAGACCTTACAATCGTAGTGTTTTGTTATTCAACTTCAGCAGCTTGGTGACTTACCAGACTGGGACTTTGTATAGAACTCAATCATAGCGGCCATTCGCAGGGTGCAGGATGTTCGATCTGTGCGCGTTTACATGGGCAGTCGATAATGAGCATGTGCCGTACGGCGCGCCATTTCGCAAACAGGAGATCGCCGGTATGAAAAAGATTGTTTTAGCTTCAGCAGCAATTCTGTTTCTCAGCCTCGGACCCACCGCTTTTTCGCAGCAGGATGCGACAGGCCAATCAGCCGCCGGCTCAGGACGCGGTGCGGGGAGTGGAATCCGAGCAGCCTGTGCTGGGGATCTACAGAAACTGTGCCCGAATGCTCAGGATCGCGATTCTCGCCGTCAGTGTCTCACTGACAATAAAGCACAGCTGAGTTCCGAATGTTCAGCCGCGATTGCGGCTCGTTCAGAAGGCGCACCGAAATGATACCGAAGATCCGCTATCGATAAACCCGTAAAATACGTGGAGTATCTATGGCTCTGATCGCCGAGCATATTGGCTGATAGGGTCGAGTTTCAGGCCGATATTGGGTATTCGATTGTCGCGATATCAGTCTCTCTGGGTTCTTGAACCCAGAGAGACTGATGACAGTCCCAAACTCCTAACAGCCAGCGACGCAAAGGTTGTGTGGCACGATCAGATTACGAGACTGCGTGGCGCCCAGCTTATTCCCGACAGCAGGTTAGATCGGATATATGGCCCAATCCTATGACCGAGCGGCAAATATTGTCCGCAGGATCTACGATCGTCGCATATGCGGAGCACCTGTGCTCGAACTCGATCAGGATTTTCCTTCTGGCGTCGCGTTTGTCCAAGAGTGGAAGGCAATCCGGGAAGAAGCCTTGGCCGTCAGCCGTCAGCTCAATGACGTACCGCGTTTTCACGAGATCATGCCGGAACAAGCATCGATCTCCGCAAATGACGGTCGCGACTGGCGGATGTATATCCTTAAGGCTTATGGCGTCGAACAGCCTCGGAACATGGCAGATTGTCCGAAACTTGCGGCATTGGTCCGCAAATCACCTCGGGTTCTTTCCGCTTCTTTTTCATTTCTGGGACCTCGCAAGCACATACCTCCGCATCGTGGACCGATCCGGGGCATTATTCGCTTTTATTTGGTGCTATCGATGCCCCGCGCGGACGATGGCTCGCCGGCTGCCGTTCTGAAGGTCGCAGCTGTTGAACATCGGCTGGACGAAGGTCAGTTTCTGCTTTGGGACGACACTTTTGAGCACGAAGCCTGGAATGGCAGCGAAGAAATACGGATTGTTTTGTCGCTCGATGTTTGGCGTACACGCATGCCGATCGACATGAAGCTTTTTTCGTCCATTCTCATCCGGCTCGTTCGTATCGGCATGAGAGTCCGTGGCATGGGCTGATAGCGTTGCCCGAGATTAGTTTCACCGCGTCGCAACGGTCGTATCTGGCATCCAACGGTAATCACTCCTGACAAAGCCAACTAAAACCTGGGTGAGGTCTGCATCGGGACGTCGCGCAAGCGATATAGTTTCGCAAACTTTTATCTCTCCACAGAGGGTCTGCTTGTATGCAGGGAGGGGCGGTGGCCACTCGACTAACTTCATTATGTTGGCCGGGTGGAGATGATCCAAATCAACCCCCGCCAATTTAAGTATACGCCAGTTTTGGAGGCAATCTCTTGCTTTTTAGGCCTGCCACGGGTCGATGCCGTTGGTCGGCAGTCAATGCATCGTGCGCAGAAATGCGCACATCTGTCGTCGACTCCAAAGCCCTGGATACAGAAAATTGTGATACAATCACAAACACCGTTACAGAATTTCGCAGAATATGTTATTGATGCTTTGTCAGCCCAGACCCGGTCAAGGCAAATTGCTTACTGATCCCGCGATCGTGCCGTGATTCTCTAAGGAGGGCGACGGGGCACACGGGATCGGAGGAAGAGTTGGCAATGTCGCAATATCAGATTCCTCCGGTTCAGCCGGGGGACGCACTCCCGTTTTATTATGGCATGACGACGGATGGGCTTTTTTTCACGCTCGACGAGCAGGCTGGCCGCCCGGCAGCGGTGATCCTGATCGGCCATGACGTCTCCGCAGATCAAATTGGGATGGTCGAATCCCTTATGGGCGACGCCGTTGTCTTGGCCAGCAGAGGCGCCGATATTCTGGTCTTCGCTGTTGGGGATGATCTGCGCGCACTTTCTCCGAACGCGCCGGATGGCATCGGCGTGACTTTCGTCGGTTGTGACGTCGCTTATTTGAGCAGTTGCGGAGTCGAGTCAGGGCAGATCGTCGTCCTAATCATCGACCGCAACCGGCGGGTGGCGCTGCATCAAATATTGGTTCCAGGCCTGAATGCCGTTACGGCCTGTCTTGATAGTCTGGACCGACTCCCGACTGCGCCGCCGCGCGACGTGTTTTTGCCTGCGCCGGTTCTTACTCTGCCAAACTTGCTTCCCGCGCCCGTTTGCCAATATCTGATCGAGCAGTTCGAGAGCCGCCCCACGTTCGACAGTGCAATGGCGTCGATCAATGCCGATAGCAGCGCTGGTGCTCGGATAGATCATGCCAAGA
The DNA here is from genome assembly GCA_003165335.1 of Rhodospirillales bacterium. GTDB lineage: Bacteria > Pseudomonadota > Alphaproteobacteria > BOG-932 > Roseiterribacteraceae > BOG-932. The sequence continues at coordinate 70,252 of PLTD01000083.1, forward strand.
AGGCCCGTCGCGATCTTCTGATATCAGAGGAAGAGCCGTTGTATCCTCTCCTTCAAGAGGCGATTCTGCGCCGGGCCAGGCCGGAAATTGCCCGTGCCTTTCAGGCGAATGTAACCCACGTGGATCGGCTGCTAGTCGCACGATACGATAGGACCGCCGGGTGGTTTCGTCGGCATAGGGACAATCTGGCAGAGAATGTGGCATTCCGTGAGTTCGCGATTTCGATCAATCTCGGTGCCGATCCGTTCGAGGGCGGAGATTTGCGGTTCCCGGAATATAACGACCACCGCTATCGCCTGACAGTCGGTGGGGCTTTGATTTTCTCGGCATCGGTATTGCACGAGGTCACTCCGATAATTCGCGGAGAACGCACCGCCCTGTTGACGTTTTTACACAGTGATGCGGCTGAGGCGCGGCGGCAGGAGTACGCGGGGCGTATTGCTCGCGCCGGAATGGCGAACTCAAACGGCGGCGGCGCCTATATGGCGAATAGCCAAACGGTGGAATCAACGCAAATGGCCCGCTGAATGGGAGATTGTCGCCCACCACCAGGTGTTGTGTCAGCACCGGAAAGCTCGCCCGGTGGTATGCCGGCCAGTTCGCTCCTGTGGAATGCAATAGCCGCCGGACCTGACGTTTGGAGGCGATCTCAGTGAGCATTAGTCGGATACCACACGCCGCCAAACTGCTGGCCGAAAGTAGGAGCTGATCGTGCGAGTTCACCAAATGCCAATGCAGTTTGATCATGTGCCGTCGCAACCGACGCCCAATCCTACGGACGTCGCGCGGCTGCGCATTGCCTTCGAGGAAGTGGTGTCCTTGTCGGTGAACGAGCGCCAGAAAGGTGAGCGCGGGCCACCAAGCAGGGACCAGTCGCAAGCTCGTTCACGGCAGACGGAAACGGCGCGGCGCGAAGGCCACGCAGATTTCTCGCCGAACGCGCCGGCGTTGCCCATGCTGGATTCTTCAACGCCGCTGGACGTGTTGGTTTGAAACCGAGCGAGCGAAATACGAACGCGCAGTGCTAACCCGGCCGCTGATACAATGGCCGTACTTCGTGTTGCAAATTCTTGCAGACCGTGTGGAAACTGTCTTTGTGTGGGCAATAGGCAGGTCCGCGCCTGTGCGTCTTCGATGCGGTCGCGCAACAACACCTGCCCTTATTCCATCACACCCTGAATAAAATCCTGTGCCAGCACCCGACGATGTTCAAAAGGGATCGACCGCGCCCTTTTCAATCAGCCACGTCTTGCTCGTTGCGATGATTTTCTGCAGCAAGCCCAGTTTATCGGGGCCGACTCCCATATGATCGCCGTCGAACTTAATAACGGTCTTGGGTGTTGGCGCAGCCATGCGAAAACGCGCGCGCTGCTTCGGGGATCAGAGAGTCGTATTGGACCTCCAGTAGCAGGAATTGGCCGGATAAACGGGCCAGATGCCGGGTTGGCTGAAGCAGTCCGAACAGCAGATCGATGATGGGCGCCAGAACGGATCGTAGCCAGACGAGCTTAATATGCGGGTTGGCAGCAATCAGCGCGCCGAACGGTGAGCCACCATATGCCAGGATTGTCCAGCCAATGCTAAGGCCTTAATATTCGCCGACGTCCTCGATGGCCGGCGCCGCCAGCGCACCCAGCGAAAACCCCAGCAGGCTGATGCGTTGTCGATCGGCCCAAGGTTGGGCGATTAACCAACTTAAGGCGGAGTTTACCTGCGCCGTAATTGCCAAAGCGACCGATAATCGATTGATGCGCATCTCAGTGATACCGGTATCGGGTGACTGCTATCGCTCCGCGACCATATCGAACAACGATTTTTCAGGGCGAAGCCGGCGGTCATGCTGCCTATGTGAAGTGGGGACAATTGAACTCTCGACAGGTATGTCCCGATGTTGCAACTCCGATTTACGCTGGCCTGCTCAAGATATTTCTTGAAGCACTATCCCGGGATCTGATCGGTTCTGACCTATCCAGGCTGACGAACCGACGGTTCGCGTGGCTTTGACCAAGC
>PLTD01000168.1 GCA_003165335.1 Rhodospirillales bacterium
CGCCATTCGGCAAACTCGTAATCGGTATCGGGCAGCGGCGCCAAGGCGGTCCGCTCAAGGGTCTCGAATAGCTGCCGCCGGCTGACACCGAGCCTTCGCATGACATGATCGTTGATGCGCTCGAGCGCGCCTCCAATCGCCTGGTTGGCTTCGGCCAGCGAGAAGAAGGTCTGACGCCGCAGACGGCCCAGAATGTAGGTCTGGGCAAAACGGACTCCAGCCTCGACTTTTGCTTTATCGCGGGGCCGGTACGGCCGTGCCGGAAGAATGCCGACGCCGTAATGCGACGCCATCATGCCATAACTGCGATTGATCTCCGGGTCGTAAAACGATGCCTTGTGGACGCCGGACTTCAGATTGTCCGGCACGAGGAGCCGCGCGACACCGCCATAGAAACGGAACATGCGGACATGGGCGCCAATCCAATCGGGCAACGTCTGCGTCCAGGTCGCCTCGGCGTAAGTCAGGCTCGACGCGCCGATCACCGCAACGAAAATCTCGGCCTCGCGCACGACCCCGGTCTGGCGATCGACGATGCCGATCTTCTTGCCGGAGTAGTCGACGAATATCTTGTCGCCGGCGACGTGATGTTGCCGCATGACCGGCGAGAGCCGTGCTTCGAACTCCCTAAAGAGGTCACAGAATCGGCTGTAACCATAACCACCAGGATGGAGTTCGCGATACTCCTCCCACAGCACCATCAGGTTAACGCCGGGGCGCTTCAGCTCGCAGGCCAGTGTGGCCCAATCCGCTTCAGGTCGACGCCGCATGCCCGGCTTGGCTCCCGAATGGGCAAACAATCGCTCTTCGAGGACCGCATCGATCAGGTCGGCCGGAAGCGGCCACGTCAGCCCGGCCACCTCGGCGCGCTTCACATTGTCCTGGATCGTGCTGCGCGCAACGCCCAGCATCCGCCCGATCTCACGCGCGCTCACGCCGTCGTGCGCAAGCCGCAATATCTGTNNATGCCCGAGTTGCTGACCCAGCGAAAACGCCGAGAACGTCTTGCCAAATTGGCCGGGATTTAATCCCAGACCTGGCCGGCTTCACTTCGGAATGCTGGCCGGCTTCATGTCGGAACGATGGCCGACTTCAAATCGGAATACCCGGCCGGCTTCAGTCGGAATCTGCAAACGCGTGCCCAATTGCGCGCGGCGTTTCAATTCTAAGGACCTTTTGGTTCCCAAGGGGCGCGACGTTAGCCGGGACCAACGACTGGATTGCCTTAACGGCCCTGGTGCTCAACGGGACGCGCCGAGGACGATCGTTCTTCGTCTTCGGTAGGTCAACATATGGGTACTGCCCTGAAAGATGTACTCGTGCCCACGTAAGGCCCGCCATCTCCGCTTGTCTCATGCAGGTCTCGATGGCGATCCGCACGGCCGCCCCAAGCCAAGCCGAATTTGAGGCGTCACAAACCTTGAAAAGCCTATTTTCCTCGGTGTTGCCGTTTTTGTCTGGGTACGAATCGAGGCGCCGGTCGCGCGCGTTATTGGGCGACGGCCGAACCCCACGCACCACGGGATTCGCAAGCGGAATTCTGTGAATGAGAGGCCACTGGCTATAAAGATGTGAAATCACATTGAGCCGATGGATACAGGTCTGAGCGCTGAAAATAGCCCCCGGACCAATCTGCCCGCCGTCCTCGGCGTTGTCTTCGTCCAGGACTTCGCGGCGCCAGTCGATAAGGTCCCACGGATGAAGAGCCACCAGCGACCAGTCGGCGAACTTGCTCGCCTTCCAGAAGGCGATCTGGGTCAACTTGCCCTTTGCCGACCGCGGGGTCTTCGGGACAATGACCTTCTCGTACCACTCAAGACCGCGCGTTAAAGTCGTCTCGCGCGCCTGGCTCCGATCGATGATCTCCTCGCCACTGACCTTGCCTTCAGTCAGGCGAGCCCATTCCTGCGCCTTGGTCCGGGTCTCAAAAGTCTTCGTTTCGGAGACCCCGTTTCTGCGAATGCGAGCGCAAAATTGATAGGGTCCACGTTTCCAAATCGTAGCCATGCGAGACACCTCGTCATCGTCGAAGTGTCACATTTTGTCACAAAAACCGCCCCGTCAAGTGGGGCGTCACTCATAAGTGATTGATTTTGTTGGAGCGGGTGAAGGGAATCGAACCCTCGTCGTAAGCTTGGAAGGCTTCTGCTCTACCATTGAGCTACACCCGCGCCGTACGTGCGCGGCGAGGTATTTACCACCGCCGCGCGCGTACGTCGATCCCGGTTAACCCTTGTTGTATTTATCGACCACCGTGAAAGTGATCTCCTTGCGGCCGTGCTCGGCCAGATAATGCGAGGTCAAGGGAGGGCGCTCGGGCGTGTCTTCCACGATTTCGTAGATGCGCTGATAGGCCGTATCGACGATCTGCCACTTGCCGTCGGTCTTAAGATATTTGTCCGTATAGAGCGACGAACCGGTGGTCGTGACCTTACGGCGGAAATCGATCGCGGTGTCGGTCAGGTACCAGGTCGCGACTGCCTCGGTCTCGCTCAAAATATCGACCTCGGGGTGATGGCCATTATGCTGCCCGACGAATTCCGAATTGAAGGAATTAGCGACCATCTCGATATATTCATCGCGCGTATTGAATTCGATGCTGTAGGTGCCGCCGACCAGTTTGGCGTGGATCTTCGGATGCAAAAGCTCCCGCAGTTCGGCCAGATTGGCTGTGTCGATGCAGCGGAAATAGGCATATTTCACCCGCTTTACCGCCTCGATGTCCTTCAATATCTGGACGTCGCGCTTAAGCTGCTGCAGTTCTGAATCCGTCATCTCTTCCTCCGCTGTAAAGTTGTCCTTTGCCGTTGCTGGGTCACGTGCCCAGCGTCTTCAGGAAATCCATGGCGCGGCCGGCTGCCGTCGCGCCGTCGGATGCATCGCTGGACAGCGACTGCATATTGGTCGGCCCCCAATAGGCCTTCATCACGATTATCTTTCCGGCCTCGTTGAAAGTCATCACGTCGAGCGTATCCAGCCGGAAGGGCGGATCGGCCTTGTCGCAGGTGGCAATCGCAGCGCAGGCGGCGTGGTTTCCGGCAACGCGGACCGATCCTTCGGGCGCGAAACTGTAACCGCCGCCGACATATTCGAAGCCGCCGCCGAAAAAGGCACGCAGCGTCGCAGCCCCCTCCATGCGAGCCCCGCCGATCGAGTCTTCGACCACCGCATCCTCGGCAAACAGCCCGACGATGGCCTCGACATCCGCCGTGGCGAAGCTGGCGAAATATTTCAGCTCGGCATCGCGCATATGTTCAGGCGTCGGCATCGTTCCCTCCCTAGCCCGCGGCCTTAACTTTATGCAGAGGAATCGCCACGATCGGTTTTGCCTCTGGTCGGTTGGGCTCGATCGCCGCGAGCGGCTCGCAGGGCCTCATCGTCGCCAGACTGCGCCGGGCCAGTTCCTGATATTGCCGCGTGCCGTTGGCCTTCCAGGCCATTTCCTTGTCCTGCAATTCGCGCACGATCTTGGCCGGAACGCCCGCGACCAGCGTGCGCGGCGGCACGACCATGCCGGCGCGCACGAAGCTCATCGCGCCCACGAAGCTGGCCTCGCCGATCTCGGCCCCGTCCATGATTACGGCATTCATGCCGATCAGCGCGTCCCGGCCGACGACGCAGCCATGGAGGACCGCACCATGGCCGACATGGCCGTTTTCCTCGACCAGCGCGTCCTGCCCGGGGAAGCTGTGCATGACGCAATTATCCTGCACGTTGGAACCGGGCTTCAAGATTATCCGCCCGAAGTCGCCGCGCAACGATGCGCCCGGCCCGACATAGCAACCCGCCCCGATAATGACGTCGCCGATCAGCACCGCGGTCGGATGAACGAACGCGGCCGGGTCGACCACAGGGATCATGTTCTCGAAGCGATAGAATGGCATCAGACGGCTTTCACGGAGACATATACTCACCGCCGTTGACGTTCAGCGCGGCGCCGGTCACGACATTGGAATAGTCGGACAGGAAAAACACGACCGACTTGGCGCAATCGTCGTCCGTCGGAATTTCACCCAGCGGAATCTGGGTCACGACACCGTCGATGATCGTCTGCAGCGGCGCGCCGCTCGCCTTGGCGAAGCCGTTCAGCGCATTTTCCACCGGCACGCCCCACATCCAGCCCATCAAAGTGCTGTTGACGCGGATTTTGTATTTGCCGAGTTCGAAGGCCAACTGCCGGGTCGCCATTTCCAGCGCCGCCTTAGGGATGGCATAGGCGCCCTCGCCCGCGCGGTTCTTGCGGGTCTCCATCGTAGAGACATTCACGATCGAGCCGCCGCCGGCCTTTTTCATGTGCGGTATCGCGGCCTGGGCCATACGCAGCGCACCGAAGCAGGTGACATCCATCGTCGCCGCCCAGGTGTTCAGATCGGCATCCTCAAAATTCGCCGGGGCATATTGATAGGCGCTGTTGACCAGCCCATCGACCCGACCAAAGGCCTTTACCGCGGCATCGACCAGCGCGTTGCACTGGCCGACATCCTTAACGTCGGTCGGCGAGGAGACGACCTGGTGGCCGCCTGCCTTTACCTCCGCTGTGAGGTCGTTCAGGAACGAGGTGTTACGGCAGCCGATCGCCAGCTTGGCACCTTCCTTCGCGCAGAGCAGCGTCAGCTTGCGCCCCAGCCCCGGCCCGACGCCGGAAATCACGATAACCTTGTCTTTCAGCAGCATAATTTTCCCCGTGGAATTCTAAATCGATTAGCGAATGACGGCCGGATGGGCGACCCGCGGGTCGCCCAGGAAGGGGCGGTGCGAGATCGGCTTTTTGCCGCCGGCATCGGTCAGGCCATAGCGGTCCGGCGCAATCTCCGCGCCGATCACGGTCTGGCCAGACAGCGACATCAGGTCGGGGTCGTCATACATCGCGGCGATCACATGGCCGGTATATTCCGGCGTCTCTGCCATTTCGGCCAACTGGCCGTAGGTTTCGGGATGGTCCTTGATCGCCTTCTTGCTGCGCTCGGTCAGCAGCATGCCCATCCAGATCGAAACCGCGGCGACATTATGTTCCTTGAGGTCTACCGCCATGTCGGCGGCGAACTTGTCGACACCGGCCTTTTGCGCGCCATAGGCGGCGCCGTGCATATAGCAGACCGAACCGAAGGAAGAGGTGAAGACGATCAACCCCTTCTTCTGGCGAACCATGATCGGCGCGGCATACCAGCTGGCGACATACTGGCTGCGCAGGCCGACATTCAGGATATTGGCCAGATCCAGCGTCTTTTCCCAAAATCCGCCCGGCAGGATCAGCTGGTCGTCGATATGGGCGACATTGTTGACGAGAATGTCGAGGCGGCCCTGTTCCTTTTCCACCTGCTCGAACAGCGCCTTGATCTCATCGTCGGCGCCGTGGTCGACGCGCACCGGGATGCCGACGCCGCCGGCCGCGGTAACCGCATCGGCGGTCTCATAGATCGTGCCCGGGAGCGCGGCCTGCCCCTCTTTCTGGGTGCGGCCGGTCACGTAAACAACATAGCCCTTCTCGCCCAGCGCGATCGCGATTCCACGGCCCGCCCCGCGGCTTGCGCCGGTCACGACGGCTACTCTTCTCTTATCCGACATTGCGTCGATCCTTCCCGGCTAATTTCAGTTTGTTCGCAAAGCCCGCTTTAAAATCTTGCCGTTCGCGTTGCGCGGCAGCGGTTGGTCTACGAACGTCACAAAGTCCGGGACCTTATAGTCCGAGAGACGTTCGCGGCAAAAGGCCTTGATTTCATCGGCCGTCAGTGTCCCGGTTTTGATCAGGACAAAGGCGTGGGTCTTTTCGCCCAGAACCGGGTCGGGCTCGCCCACCACCGCGGCCTCACCGATATTTGGGTGATGGGCCAGCACATCCTCGACCTCGGCCGAATAGACCTTATAGCCTGCGCGATTGATCATATCCTTCTTGCGGTCGAGGATTTTGACGAAACCATCCTCGGTCACCGCACCGATATCGCCGGAATGCCAATAGCCTGCAGTGAAGTTCGCCTCGGTCGCCGCTTGATTGTTCCAATAGCCCGCGGCGACATGCCCGCCGCCGATCCATACTTCACCGGAATCGCCCTGCGGCACCTCGCGGCCGTCATCGTCGACAATGCGGATATCGGCGCAGGGCACGGGCCTGCCCACCGTATCGATTTTCGCCTCTGCCATGCCCAGCGGGGTAATGGTCGAGGGTGAGGTGGTTTCGGTCGAGCCGTAGCAGTTGAACAGCAGCAGATTGGGCAGCTTTTCGGCCAGTTTGCGAACCGTCGCGATCGGCATCGGCGACCCGCCATAGCCGCCGACCCGCCAGGCCGACAGGTCGTAGGCGTCGAACGAGGCTTGAAGCAGGCACAGATTATACATGGCCGGGACCATCAGCGTGTAGGTCGCCCTTTCCTTCGACGCCAGGGCCAGGAAATCGGCGGCCTTGAACACGGTCTGGAAGATTGTCGCGCCGCCGGCGCGCACCATCGCCAGCAGGATGGCGACCAGGCCCGTGACGTGGGTGGCGGGCACCGCCATCAGGGCGCGGTCCTCGCCGTTCAGCCCCAGGCAAAACACATAATGCATCGCCGACATGACCATCGACATCTGGGTCAGCATCGCGCCCTTGGGCTTACCGGTCGTGCCCGAGGTGTAAAGTATGACCGCTGTCGATTCCTCCGGCACTGCGACCGTGTCGACCGGCGCGGCCGGGCGCAGAAGATCGGCGAAGGGCGCCGTCCCCGATACCGGCACGCCGACGGCAAAACTGTGACGCAGGCTGGGTACGGTTTCATTCGAGGGAATACGGTCGGCCAGTACGGATTCGAAGATCAGAACCGATGCGCCGCTGTTGTCGATGTTGAACTGGATTTCGGGCATTTGCTCCCGCGTGTTCAGCGGCACCACTACCCCGCCGGCGCGGATGACGCCGAGTACGGCGAATGCGAATTCCAACCGGTTGCCGAGTAGCAGCGCGGCACGATCGCCAGGATTGAAGCCCTTGGCGATCAACCCGGCCGCCACGCTGTCGACCGCCCGGTCGAACTCGGCATAGGTAAGACGGACATCCCCGTCGATCAGCGCCTCGGCCCCGGGGTTCCGCGCCACGGTTTCACGCAATATCTGGTCGACTCCGCCGGGCCGGGCGGAAAAACAGCGGACGAGGCGGTCGCCATAATGCGCCTCGTACCGCATCGCGGGACTGTCATGCCAAGCGGTCATCACGCCTCGCGGGTCGGGTCGCCATGGACGGCATGATAGGGCGTCAGATAGCGCGACGCCTGGCCGTTCAGAGCCTTGATGCGCGCGATCTCGGCCTTGCCGATTCCCTTCATATGAACCTCGTCCGGCCCATCGCCCAACTGCAGCGACCGGCCCCAGGTCCAGAAATTGGCCAAAGGCGTATCCGGGCTGAGACCCGCCGACCCAAATATCTGAATGGCGCGGTTCATGACATTCACCTGCAGACGCGGCACGACGATCTTGATCATCGAGACATCGTTGCGCGCCGCCTTGTTGCCGTGCTGGTCGATGATCCAGGCGGTGCGCAGTACGAGAAGCCGCGCCTGATCGATTTCCATGCGGCTGAGCGCGATCCAGTCGCGGATGACCTCGCGCTCCGCCAGGGGTTTGCCGAAGGCGATGCGGGAAAGGGCGCGCTCGCCCATCAGATCGAGCGCCAATTCGCACTGGCCGATGAAGCGCATGCAATGATGAATACGGCCCGGTCCAAGCCGCGCCTGGGCTAGAGCAAAGCCCGACCCTTCCTCGGCCAACAGGTTGCTCGCGGGAACGCGGACATCCTTGAAATGCAGTTCGCAGTGCCCCTCGATCTCATTCAGATTCATGAAGGGGATATTGCGCACGATGGTCAGGCCCGGCGCATCCATCGGCACCAGGATCATCGACTGGCGGGAATGGGCCGGATTATCCGGATTGCTGATGCCCATCACGATCGCAACTTTGCAATTGGGGTGGGTGGCGCCGGTGATGAACCATTTGCGCCCATTGATCACATATTCGTCTCCGCGGCGCTCGATGCGGGTGGCGATATTGGTCGCGTCAGACGATGCGACGTCGGGTTCGGTCATGGCAAAGCAGGAGCGAATCTCGCCGCGCAGCAGGGGGTTCAGCCATTGCTCCCGCTGGACCGGGGTCGCGGCGATATGGAGAAGCTCCATATTGCCGGTGTCCGGCGGGCCGCAATTGAAGACTTCGGGCGCCCAAAACAGCCGGCCCATGATTTCGGCCAGCGGGGCATATTCCATATTCGTGAGGCCGGTGCCTTCGATGCCCTCGGGCAGATGCGGCATGAACATGTTCCAAAGTCCGGCCGCCTTGGCCTTCGCCTTCAAGGGCTCAAGCACGTCGAGCGGGTAGACGCCGTGGGAATATTGCCGGTGCCAGGGGATATTGGCCGGGACGACATGGTCGTCCATGAAGGCCGTCATCGTTTCCCGCAGCGCCTCGACTTTTGGGGAATAACCGAAATCCATCTAACTGCTCCGACCCTTGCTGGCGCCTCGACTTTCGCGATCACTACACTACGGTCGCGAAAAGCACGACTGCAAATCGCCCGGGCGGGGCGGCGACAATACCGCCCAATGCGGACGCCGAAGGAAGGCCCGAATTCCTGGCCGGCACCGGACAACCGCGCCCAAAATTGCGAATTCGGCAACGCAGATTTCTGAAGAAAGACAAATCCGCCCGCCGGCTGCGTTGATACGCGCAAATTCCTTTCTTATAAATTTCGCGATTGCTACATTGCCGCGCCAATAGGCGGGACAATAATTCAGCATGCCAGGGAGGCAACGTTGACGGATACGGGAATCGATCTCGCAGCAGTTTTGCGGCGCGTTCAGCACCTTGAAGATATCGAGGCGATCCGGCGCCTGAAGGCACGCTATTTGAACGCCTGCGACCAGCAGGACCCGCCGGCGGTGCGTGCCTGCTTCGCACCAGACGGCAAATGCGCGGTGATCGTCGGGCATTTGGGGGTTTTCGACACGGCCGACGGCTTTTGCGAGATGTTCCAGGCCCAGGCCTGCCACCCGAATGTGCTGGACAAGCACCAGGGCGGCAATGCCGAGATCGACATCATCGACGATACGCACGCCAAGGCGCTGTGGTGCCTGGATTACCGCAAGGTCGACACGAAGGACGAGACCCTGACCTTGCTGTCGCTGCTCTATCACGACGATTACGAGAAGATCGACGGCCAATGGAAAATCCGCCGCACGCGCAGCGAGTTCAAGGCGGCGTTCTTCGGCAGCTATGCCTCGGGCGTGCTGGAAGCGCTGGTAGCCGGCCATTCGGTCGCCGACACGCCGCTGAACAAGAAGAAGGCCTGACAACCTGTACCGTCATAGCCGGGCTTGACCCGGCCATCCACGCGGTTCCGCTGGGGGGCAAGAGACGTGGATACGCAGTTCAAGCCCGCGCATGACGCTCTGAGATTTACGACTAACATCACGGAAATTTGGAGACACGAGAATGACTAACAAACTTTTTCCTGAGGGCGCGGCGCTCATCGTCGGTGGGTCGGGCGGCATCGGGCGCTATGTCTGCACCGAATTCGCCAATGCCGGCAGCGACGTCGCGATCACCTATCACAACAACCAGGGCCCGGCCGAAGAAGCCGCCGAGACTATCCGCAAGACGGGCCGCAAGGCGACGACCCATAAGCTGTCGACCAGCGACGCGGGCCAGGTGGCCCAGGTGATCGCCGATGTGGTCAAGGCGCATGGCCGCCTGCACACAGTCGTTTATGGCGCGGCCCCGCTGACCGAGCAGCTCTATATCTCCGAATACACGCTGGAGCGCTGGCAGAAATCGATCGACCAGGAGGTCAACGGATTCTTCCGCGTCGTCCATGCCTCGCTGCCGGTGATGAAGGCGGCGGGCGGCGGTTCCTATGTGCATCTGGGTTCGGCCGGCGACAGCTGGTGGCCTGAGAAGGACGGGCTTTCGGTCATCCCCAAGGCGGCCAACGAGGCGCTGATTCAGGGTCTGGCCAAGGAAGAGGGCAAGCACGGCATCCGCGCTAACACCGTCCTGGTCGGCGTGATCAAGGCCGGCATGTTCCTGGAGCTAACCAAGCAGGGCGTGTTCGACCAGGCCTGGATCGACGAGACGCACAAGCTGCTGGCGTTGAAGCGCTGGGGCGAGCCGGAAGAGATCGGCTATGCCGCGGTATTCCTCGCCTCAAACAAGGCGCTCTATGTCACCGGGCAGAAGATCTCGGTCTCCGGCGGGTTCGGCGTCTGACGATGACCGCGGAACGCATGCAGCTCATGCTCGACAAGCATGAGCTGCGCGAACTGGGCCTGACCTATTGCCGGGGCATCGACCGGCAGGATTTCGCGCTGGTCCGCACGCTGTATCACGACGACGCGATCGACGATCACGGCGACATGTTCAAGGGCGGGCCGGACGAATATGTCGCCTGGCTGCCCACCATCATGGCGATGTGGGACGCGACGGTGCATTCGATCTCCAATGCGCTGTACGAAGTGCGGGGCGACAAGGCCGAGGGCGAGCTTTACGTCGTCGCCTATCACCGCACCCACGCCCCCGACGCCAAGGAAATCATCGTCGGCGGGCGTTACCTGGACAAATACGAAAAGCGCGGCGGCATCTGGAAATTCAGCCACCGCTCACTGGCGATGGACTGGTGCAACGTTCAGAGCGTGAACGAAGACGATTACACAACCTTCGCCGCCGGCGCGGTGCGCGGAAGGCACGACCCGGGGGATGCGTCCTATGCCGAGCTGACGCTGTTCGGGCGAGTGGGGCGGTAGGGGCGGCGGTTCTGGTGTGTGGTATTGTTAGCTTCCGTTACCGCTTGATCTCATTTCTTCGCTCTGTAAGCGCTTGAGCAAGATGGCGAGCGGTGTGGAACACGGCGAGGATGGTTACGGCTTCGCTTCCAACCTCATAGACGACCAGATACGGCAACGAGGACACCGGGAATTCACGCGTGCCCTCGATGCGGCCAGGCCGGCCGATCTCAGGGAAATTCAGTAACCGCTCGGCGGTAGCTACGATGGCGCGATAGACCTTTTCGGCGGCGACGGGGTTATCGAGCGCGATATAATCGATGATGCTGTTTAGGTCGCGCTCCGCCGGTTCGGCGAAGACGAGCCGCATCAGCCTTTCCAGCCATATTTGGCCGCGATATCAGCGAATACGTCCTCAGCCAGCCTTACGCGCCCCGCGCGGGCAGCGGCGATGCCGTCTTCAATGCGTTCGATCTGCCAGTTATTGGCATCCAGATATTGTCGAAGCGCCAGATTGACGATGTAGTTGCGCGAGCGATCCGTCGCCGCCGCTAGAGCATCGATCTGGCTGACGATCTCTTTTGCTGTGCGGACGGTGATCGGCTCGGTCGGTGATTCCTGGCTCATGGTAATCTCCTGTGTTCACTTGTAATCATACCATGAAAAACGACCGCAGAATAGCCGATCCGCCCACGACACCAGACAAGGTCACAGAAACTTGTTTGAACGCAGCGAATAAGCGGCCCCTCATTGTCGAACCCCGCGATTGAGAAAACCGTGCCGACCATGCATCCGATATTGCGCGAATGGCGGAAATCCATGTAGGAATGCCGGCAACCGCGTCAATCCAGCGAATGTGGGCTACGAAACTGAGCAGGGCAGGGTCTCGTCCAAACAGACGATGTTCCGGCCAATGTTCGCGGACAGATTGCGCGGCCGAATCGCGCGGCGATTTCTGACACATGGGCTCGTCACCGGGCGAAGGGGAACTACAGATGAAATTTTCGATCATTTATGAAGCGCAGATGGTGGATACCTCGCGCGCCAACGAAGCCCAGGTCTTTCAGGACATGGTCGACCAGTCGGTCTTGGCCGAAGAGATGGGGTTCGATTGCATCTGGTCCGTCGAGCATCATTGCCTGACGCAATATGCGCATCTATCCGCACCTGAGAGCTTTCTGGCCTTCGTCGCCGGGCGCACGACCCGCATTCATGTCGGCCACGGCGTCGTCTGCCTGCCGTTCAAGATGAACCATCCGATCAAGGTCGCCGAGCGTGTCGCTACGCTGGACCTGCTGTCGCGCGGCCGCCTGCATTTCGGCGTCGGCAAGGGCGGTACGATCCAAGAAACCGGCGCCTTCGACACCAAGCTTGAGGACGTGACGCCCCAGGTCGATGAGTCGATGTATATGATTCCGAAGATGTGGCAGGAGGGGGAGTTTGAGCACCACTCCGACTTGATCGACATTCCGCCGCGTCCGATCCATCCCAAGCCCTTCCAAGACCCCCATCCGCTTATGTATATGGCCTGCACCCGCGAAGAAGCTCTGACCATCGCCGGTTCGCGCGGGCTGGGAGCGCTGGTTCTGGGCTTTTCCGGCCCCGACGAAATCGCCAAGAAGAACGCGATTTACCGCAAGGCCTATGCCGAACGTAAGCCGGAAGACCAAGTCGGCTTCAGGCCGCACCAGCATCTAGCGGCGCTGTGCCCAGCGGTCATTCTCGATGACCGGGACAGAGCCAAGCGCATCGGAACTCGCGGGCAGCGTTTCTTCGCCGAATCCATCCGCTATTGGTATGCCGGCGGCGACAAGCCGAGCGTCGACGACCTGGATGCCGACGTCCAAATGGCCGCAATGGAAAAATCGAAAGAGCAGATCGTCGCCTATCTGGGCCAGGAACGGATCCCGGTCACCGACGCGGCGACCAGCAACTATCACATCGAGGAAGATGCCTACGGCTCGGTCGAGCAGGCCATCCGCTATGTTCAGCGGCTGGTCGACGCCGGCGCGGACGAGATCTTGTTCCTCGTGCAGATGGGCACCATCCCGCATGAGGTGACGATGGAAACCATCCGCAACATCGGCAAGTATTTGATCCCGCATTTCAAGGACAAGCTGGCCGCAGCAGCGGAATAATCGAAACGACTGTATGAACGGCGCCGACCACAAATCGGCGCCGTTTTCATGCGCAGGGGGAATTATGACAGGACAGTTCGAAGGCAAGTCGATCATCGTCACCGGCGGCGCGTCGGGCATCGGCAAGGCTGCGGTGCATCGTTTCGCCAATGAAGGCGGCAAGGTCTGCATCGCCGATATGGATATCGAACGGGCCGAAAAAGTCGCCCAGGAAATCCTGGCCAAAGGCGGCACGGCCTTCGCGACCAAGGTCGATGTATCGAGCAAGGAAGACAACGACCGCATGGTGGCCGAAACGGTGGCCAGATTCGGCGGTCTGGACATTGCCTTCCTGAATGCCGGCTATTACGGCCCGGGCACCAGCTTTGACGATGACGATATTTCGGCCTTCGACCGGATTATTGCGATCAATCTGCGCGGCTGTTTCCTGGGCATTCGCGCCGCGGGCAAGGCCATCAGGCCGGGCGGCGCAATCGTCGTCACCGGATCGACCGGCGGTATATTGGGCCTGGCGAACAACCCGGCCTATAGCGCGTCCAAGCACGGGCTAATCGGGCTAATCCGTTCGGCGGCCGAACCGCTGGCCGAAAAAGGCATCCGGATCAATGCGATCCTGCCGGGCGGGGTCAATACGCCGCTCAATTTCGGTGAGATGGTCGACACCTATGTGCCGCCGGACGAACTGAAGATGCCGGCCTATCGCGGCTATGGCGAATCCCAGCATATCGCGGAATTCGCGCTGTATCTGGCAAGCCCGCGCGCATCCTTCATTAATGGCGGCGCGCATGTGATCGATGGCGGCCTGACGGCAAGCTTTGCCGCGGTCCGCTATGAGAAGGCGGACTGAGCAGACGCCCGACGCTTCGATCAAACGGTCCCGTCCGCTTCTTGGCACCTATGTCGCGATCGCGGTCGCCGGCCTTAGCGAAGCCGACGCCGTTCGGGCGATCGAACGCGGCTTTGCCGCGATCGCCGACATTCACCGGCTGATGAGCTTTCACGAAGCCGACAGCGACGTCAGCCGCGTGAACCGCGCGGCGGCCGGCGAGACTATCGCTGTCGATCCCCGGACCTTCACGGTGCTGCAACAGGCCGCCGACCTTGCCGCCGACAGCGGCGGCATATTCGACATCACCGTTGCAGCCGAGTTGGTCGCCTGGGGCTTTTTGCCCGTCCCCGGCGCGGCCCGAGCGCCCGACCCGAATGCCACGTATCAGGATATCGAACTGATCCCTTCCGGCCATGTCAGGCTTGCCCGCCCGCTCTGGGTCGATCTGGGCGGCATCGCCAAAGGCTATGCCGTCGACCGAGCCCTACAGGCCATGGGGCTGCCCTCCAACATCCAATGCTCGGTGAATGCCGGGGGCGACCTGCGTGTTTCCGGTCCCGACGCCGAACGCGTCCTGTTGCGCGCGCCCGCAGATGGCGACGCAGTACCGGTTCTGGAAATCGAGAATGCGAGCGTCGCCAGCAGCAGCGGACGCGACCGTCTGCGCCAGGTCTCGGGCCGGGATGTCGGCCCGCATCTGGATGGCGCCAGCCGGCACGGCGTCGGCACGCAGGATTTCGTGTCGGTCGTCGCCGAGGATTGCATGGTCGCCGATGCGCTGACCAAGATCGTGCTGACCGAAGGAAGCCGCGCCGACGACATTCTGAAGCGCCACGACGCTACCGCCTATCTCCTTAAGGACGGGATGGGCTGGCAAACGATCGGAGTTACCAATTGACCGCCAAGGCCAGCCCATCCCCCAAGACCGCGCCCAAAGCCCCGATGCGGCTGTCGCGCCCCTATCGTATCCTGCTCTATGTCACGGGCTGGGGCGTGTGGCTGACCGGCGGGCTGTGGGTGCTTTTCCATTACTTCATGCGGGTGAAGGGCCCGTTCGGCTTCAAGACCAACCCACTGGAGGAATGGTGGCTGATCAGCCACGGCGGGTTTGCGGTATTGGCGACATGGCTGTTCGGCTGGATGTGGAGCCATCATGTGGTGACAGGATGGACCCTGCGCTGGCGCAGGCGATCAGGCGGGACGATGGCGGGTACGACAATCTTCCTGATCGTCAGCGGATATCTGCTTTATTATATCGGCGACCCCGATTGGCTGAACTGGACCGCCATCGCCCATTGGGCCATCGGCATTGCCGCGCTGGGCGCGTTCTTCGTCCACTGGCTGTCGAAATCGCGGCCCAAACGGGCGCGGGGCTGATCACCAGACGAACGGGATCAGTCGATAATGCACGCGATCGGCATAGTCGGCATAACCGGCCAGACCGGCGCGCAGCACACGCTCCTCACCGAGGATACGCGAGGCCACGCTGAGTTCCAGCAGCGTGCCGCCCAGCAGGCCCCACCAGGACCCCAGCGCCAGGGCGGTACCTGCGAACAGGAACATCGCCCCGGCATACATCGGGTGGCGCACGATTGCGTAGGGGCCGGTCGAGACGACCTCATGCCCGCGTTCGCTCTGCACCCTGACCGCGGGGGACAAAAAGCTGTTCTCAAGGAAGGTGAGGTGAATGATCCAGAAGCCGAGCGCCACGGACGCGACGCCGACCCAGGTGAGCCAGCCCGGCATCGCCGACCAACCGAAGCGATGGTCCAGTCCCATCAGGATCAGCCAGCCGAACCAGATGAGTTGCAGCGAGCTGGCGTAGATCTTATCCCACAGCGGCTGGCCCTTTTGGGCGGTGCCGCGCATCCGTTCGGCGAGCAGCGCCGGATCCCGCTGGGCGAGCGACACAGTGAGCCCGACCATCGAACCGCTGAGAACGAAGAGATAGGCCCAGGCGGCGGGCCAATCCAATGTCCCGGCGCCGCCCAAGATGCACAGGCCCTGCGCCGCGAAGGCGCCGAACAGAACCAACCAGAGCCCCGGCCTCATCCTAGTCCGCCTTGCCCTCGGCTCGCGCCAGCTCATCGATCAGGGCGGGCATCCCGAAGGTGACGGTATGGATGCCGAGCACGGAGGTCAGCTGATAGACCTCCATAATCTCCTGCACCGTCGCGCCGTAACGCAAGGCATTCTGGATATGGACTCTGAGGCCCGGCTCATAGAGGTGGGTGGTGGCGGAATCGATCGCGATATAGATCAGTTCGCGGACTTTGGGGTCGAGAGTTCCCGTCTTCCACGGGACGGACGAGAAATTCATATAGGCTTCGAAAAACTCAGGCGACAGGCGGATCAGCCCGTCCCACAGCGGGCTCCAATAGCCGCGATTTTCGGTGAAGGTTTTCTTCAGCGCCTCCTGCTCGGGCGTCAGCGGCTGTTTCTCGAGCTCAAGCCCGCGGCCCGCCTTGTTCATTTCGTCGAGCAGCACCGGCAGGCCGGTGGTCACCGTGTGGATGCCCAGAACCGAGGTCAGCTGATAGACCTCCATGATCTCGGCCTTGGTCGCCCCGTATTTCAGCGCGTTGCGGATATGGACCTTGAGCCCGGGCTCATACATGTGGGTGGTCGAGGAATCGATCGCGATATAGATCAGCTCCCGCACTTTGGGGTCGAGCGTCCCTGTCTTCCACGGCACCGATGAGAAATTCATGTAGGCTTCGAAAAACTCGGGCGTCAGATCGAGAATATCGTCCCAGATAGGGCTCCAATAGCCCCGGGCCGCGGTGAATTCGTCTTTCAGCTTTTGCTTTTTCTCGTCCATGTCTTTCCCCAAAGCCGCTGTCAAACCTCGGCCAGCGGACACTCCGGGTCAGCCAGTTTCGCCACATCCGGCACGCGGCCTTCCAGAATCAGTTTCTTGCCGACCATGAAATCCCGTGCGGAATTGACCGCGTTGACGGCCACGATTTTGCCGTGGCGAAGATAAAAGGCGGCAAATCGGCGGTCGGCCGGGTTTCCGCGGACGACGACCTGATCGCCGATCTCCGACAGGCCGACGATCTGCAGTTTCAGATCATATTGATCTGACCAAAACCAGGGGATTTCGTGGAAAGGCTTAGGGTTGCCCAGTATCGCGCTGGCCGCGGCACGCGCCTGTCCCATCGCGGCAGGCACCGATTCCAGGCGTAGCCGCTTGCCCAGCAGATCGTTGGGATGATTGGTGGCGTCGCCGATCGCGAAGATCGTCGGGTCGCTCGTGCGTCCGCAATCATCGACCAGAATGCCGTTTTCGACAGCCAACCCGGCCTCGCCTGCCAGTTCGGTATTGGGAACAGCACCGATGCCGACGACGACCACGTCGGCTGGAATCTCGCTCCCGTCGGTGAGCTTTACCGCCCGCACGGCGCCGTCGCCGACGAAGCCTTCGATCGCCACCCCGAAATGGAGATCGACGCCGGCGTCGCGGTGAGCCTTTTCATAGAAATCCGCAATCTCAACCCCAGCAACGCGGGCAAGCAATCTTTCGAGCATCTCGATCACCGCGACCTTGCAGCCGAGTTTCGTGGCGCTGGCCGCAACCTCGAGCCCCACATAGCCGCCGCCGATGATCGCCAGTTTCTTGCCGGGCCCCAGCCGTGCGCCGATCGCCTGCGAATCGGCCAGGCTGCGCAAGTAAAAGATGCCCTCCAAATCGGCGCCGGGGGCCTGTAAACGTCGCGCCCGCGCACCGGTGGCGATGACGAGCTTGTCATAGGCGAGCGATTCGCCGGTGGAAAGCGCGACCCTGTGCGTCTGCCTGTCGATCGAAGTCACTCGGACCCCAAGCCTGAGGTCGATAGTCTTGTCGGTGTAGAACTGGTCGCGCTTCAGAAAGATCCGATCGATATCGATCCCGCCGCTGAGGAGTTCCTTGGAGGTGGAAGGCCGATCATAGGGGCGGTGCGCCTCGTCGCCGATCATGATGAGTTTGCCGTCGAACCCGCCAGAGCGCAGGGATTCCACGATTTGCGCGCCGCCGTGTCCGGCGCCAATGACGATGATCGTTTCGGACATTTTAGGGTGCGGGTCCAAATTCTGTTTGTTTATTGCGCCGGCGGTCGCGGGGCGACCGCCGGCGAAGGCAACACATCAGATGCCAGATCAGGATGCAACCCGAAATACCGGTGAAAAACGGCCATGGCGTCCGCCCCTGCTTGCTGGCCGGTGCGGCTCGGCTATAAGTTCCGACCCCATGAGCACACGGCACCAAACCCAGCAGCGGGCCGCATCGGCCGAACCCGACGGCTTTGATGATATTCGCAATGCGGTCAGGCGGCGCTTCGGTGAGGCTGCCCGCATCGACAATATCGTGGCCCCGACGCTGGGCGGGTCGAACCGAACGGTCGTATTCGACCTGGTCGAAGGCAGCGCCTCGCGCCGCCTGGTCTCGCGCCAGGAAACCTATCACGCCGAGGACAGCCCGTTCCTGTCCCCGTCGAATCAGTTTCAGGTGATGGCGGCCGCATTCCGGCACGGACTTCCGGTGCCTGAGCCGGTCTTCCAATACGACGACACCGACGACATGGGGGCGGGTTTCGTCACCGGCTTCGTGGCCGGTGAGACCATGCCCAAGCGCATCATCGCCGACCCGGCCTTTGCCGAGGCGCGCACGCGGCTGGCGGGCGAGTTGGGCGCCTTTGCCGCGCATCTGAATGCGATCCCGCTTGAAGAGGTTGCGTTCCTGGAGCGGATAACCGACAGCGTCGACCCGATCGCGGCACAACGGGCGCGCTATGACTATTACAACGAGCCCCACCCCGGAATCGAACTCGGCCTGCGCTGGCTGGAGACCCACCGACCGCTGCCGCAAAAGCGCGTTCTGGTCCATGGCGACTTTCGCAACGGCAACTTCATGATCACCGAGAAGGGGCTGAGCGCCGTTTTGGACTGGGAATGCAGCCATATCGGCAGCGGGGTCGAAGATTTCGGTTGGATCAGCACGCGGTCATGGCGGTTCGGTAGCAACAACCTGCCGGTGGGCGGCTTCAGCGAGCGCAACCCGCTATATCAGGGCTATGTCGCGGCAGGCGGCCCGCCGGTCGACCCCAAAGCGGTGCGATACTGGGAAATATTTGGGCTGGTGCGCTGGGCGATCATCAACATTATGCAGGCCCACGGCCATGTGTTCGGCGGACGGCGCAGCGTCGTCTTCGCCGCATGCGGACGAAACACCAGCCAGATGGAATATGACCTGCTGATGACCATTGCCGGTCATTACACATAAGCAAAATGAGATCAGGGAAAGCAGACTTGGGGACCATGGGGACAGATTTCACCTACAGCTTCACCACCGCCTTCGCGGCAATCGAAGCAACCGCCAAGACGCATCCGGATAATGCCTTCCTAGCTGTGCCGGCCAAGGTCGACCGGGATTATGACCCCGCCGGCGTCGAATTCACCTATGCGCAGGCGCTGGAGCGGATCGCCGCGTTGCGCGCGCTGTATGAGTGTTCGGGCGTCGGGCACGGACATCGTGTGGCCCTGCTGCTGGGCAACCGACCGGAGCATTTCTTTCATCTGTTCGCGCTGAATGCCATAGGCGCCAGCATCGTCCCGCTGAACCCGGACAGCACCGCAGACGATATGCTCTATGCGGTCAGCCATTCAGAAGCCGATCTGGCATTTTCAGCCGGATCGCGCATGGCCGACATGATCGCCGTCGCAGCCAGGCGGGACGTGGCGTTGCCGGTCTATTCGGCCGAAAATTTGCCGGACCGGCTGGCCACACCAACCAAGCCCGCACTGACCACCCTGCCCGGTCTCTCGACCGAAGCGGCCTTGCTCTATACCTCCGGCACGACCGGCAGGTCCAAGGGCTGCATGATCTCGAACGACTATTTCCTGACCTCGGGCGCCTGGTACCTGACCCACGGCGGACGACTGTCCTTCACCTTCGGCGAGGAGCGGATATTCAACCCATTCCCGGTCTATCATCTGAATTCCGGCGTCATGAGCCTGATGGCGGTCGTCATGTCGGGCTGCTGCCTGATTTCGGCCGACCGGTTCCACCCGAAAAGCTGGTGGCGCGACCTGATCGATACGCGCGCCACCGCGGTCCATTACATGGGCGTCATCCCTCCCATATTGTTCAAACAGGCGCCGGTACCCGAAGAGCGCATGCATAGCATCAAATTCGGGCTTGGCGCCGGGGTCGACCCGACGCTGCATCCGGCTTTCGAGAAACGTTTCGGATTTCCGATGGTGGAGGTCTGGGGCATGACCGAGACCGGCCGGTTGATCTGCGACGCGATCGAGCCACGCCAGATCACTACCCGTGCGATCGGCAGGCCGCGCCCGGGGCTGGAGGTCAAAATCGGCGATGGCGACGATAATGCCGTGCCGACGGGCGAGGTCGGCCAACTGCTGGTCCGCTGCGCCGGGCCGGACCCGCGCAAGGGCTTTTTCTCGGGCTATTTGAAGGAGACCGAGGCGACCGAGGCGGCCTGGAAGGGCGGCTGGTTCCATACCGGCGACCTGGTGCGCCAAGCGCCGGACGGGATGGTCTATTTCGTCGATCGCAGCAAGAATATCGTCCGGCGCAGCGGAGAGAATATCTCGGCCGCAGAGGTCGAAGAGGCGATCATCACCCATCCCAGCGTGAATACCGTCGCCGTTCTGCCGATAGAGGACGAGTTGCGCGATGAGGAGGTCATGGCCTGCGTGGTGCTGGAGGAGGGTATCGCCCCAAGCCACGCTACCGCCGCGGCGATCTTTGCCCATTGTCAGGGCCAACTCGCTTATTACAAAACGCCGGGCTGGATCGTCTTTCGTGATAAATTGCCGACGACCACGACGACCAAAATTCAGAAGGGTCTGATTTTCGGCCCACAGGAAGACCCGAAGACCTGCACAGGCTCGCATGATTTCAGGAACAAAAAACGCCGCCATACCGCCGGCGCCGCGGCGTAGCCGGAGGCATTTATGATCGACCCCCGCTTTTTCACCAACGCCGGACCGTTCAAGCTGGGCGATCTTGCCGACCGGCTTGGCGGAAATTTGGCGGACGGCGCACCGCGCGATTTCATCGTAACCGATCTGGCGATGCTGGATCAGGCTCAGCCGTCGGAGATCGCGCTATTCGCCGATCACCGCTATCGCAAGGCCTTTACCCAAACGCGCGCGGGCGTGGTCGTTACCAGCCGCGAGTTGATAAAAGCCCCTGCCGCGGACGCACCGCATTTCATTCATGTGGCCCTGCCGCGCCAGGCTTTTGCCGAGGTCGCCTGGCTGTTCTATCCCAAGACCGAGGAAGCGCTGGGGATCGAAGATGAACGCGGCGCCGCCAAAATCGGCGAGGGCTGCCGGATCGCAGACAGCGCGCGGATCGCGAAGGGTGCTGAAATCGGCGCACGCACGGTTATCGGCGCGGGCGCGGTCATCGGCCCCGGCGTTGTGATCGGCGAGGACTGCATAATCGGACCGAATACGACCATTGGCTATGCGATCCTGGGCAGCCGGGTCCATATCTATTCCGGCGCCGTAGTCGGCGCGCAGGGCTTCGGCTTTGTGCCAGGGCTGAAAGGGTTGCGGCGCGTACCGCAACTGGGCCGGGTGCTGATCGGCGACGATGTCGAATTCGGCGCCAATTCAACGATCGACCGCGGCGCACTGGGCGACTCCACGATCGGCGACGGGACAGTCATCGATAACCAGATTCAGATCGGACATAACTGCAACATCGGGCGGCATTGCATCCTGTGCGGGCAGACCGGCATTGCCGGCAGCGTCACGATCGAAGACGGCGCTGTGATCGGCGGCGCATCCCGAATCGCGGACCATGTGGTGATCGGCACGGGCGCGAAGCTGGCGGGCGGCAGCGGCGTGACCCGGGATATTCTTCCCGGCGAAATCGTTGCCGGCTATCCCGCCATCCCGGTACGCGATTGGCACCGCCAGGCGATCGGGCTGGACAAGATGTTCAGCCGCCAGAAGAAAGACCCGGCCTGAGCCGGCAGTGGGTCACCTTAAATTTCAGGTTTCGACCCAACAAAGTCCTTCAGCAGGTTTTCCGCGCTGCTTGATAGCGGACGTAGCGAAAGCGGCGGGACGAGCCATCATTGTGAATGGTCTTGCCCCCCATGAAGCGGTAAGCGCAGTTTTTGAACCCTGTTACCGGGCGCCGGTGTGGGTTTCGTAACCTTCGACCTGCAGTAGAACCTTGTCCTGCACAAGCGGAACGGTAACCGCGCCGCCCATTGCCCTCCGGCCGTAATTGCCGACCGAACCCTCGATGAATCCTTCGAAGCCGCTGGTCGGCATCTTGGGCTCGGCCATGGTCGCGCCGCCGTTGTTTGGGGGACCAGACAGCGTGCCCTGCAGACCTTCCCCAAGCTGAATGGAGGCAACGTCATTGGGGCGCGCCGCCACCACGATCTCCCCGAGACCGCCGCCGGCTGTGGGCTGAACCGCCTGTTGCGCCGCTGCGGGGTGCGTATAGGCAAGCGCAAACCCACTGACACCGCCAGCAAGTGCAACCATGAATCGAACTGGCCGACGACGTGGTAGCATTTCCCAATATCCCATAAGTGAATCGTTGCCTGCCAAGCATATCGAGATTGGTCTTAGCCTCCTGACCCATGTGCTCAGAAGAGCGAAACGCGTGGGTGATCTGGCTTGAATAGTAGTACACGGCGCGTTCTGCCGCCATGGCCTGGATATCTGCGGGAACCTACTTTCCGAGACTCACCTGAGGTGGATGCCCATTGGTATGGGCGTTTCGCGACCTTTCGACATCTTTCACCATATCTCGACGACTCGCCTCGGAATTGCCGAGGCTAGCGAGGCGACGCGAAGACTGTCCCCAAGGTCACCAAGAGCGGACTTAAAGTCAGCGAGCTTAGAGCGTCTCAAACCGGACCCATCGGAGCCATTCCAGCGACACTTGTTCTTCGCTGCAAGCAGACGTTCGTAGACCTCGGGGGACGATGGCGAGAAGGAACCACAGATGCCGTTGAAGAATTCAAACGAATAGGGATTTTCAATGGTATTCAGGTTTTTGGCGCGACATCTTGCCTGTGGCGCAATCGCCGGCGATTGGAGCGGCAATGTGTGAGTTTGCGACGTCAGTTGCCCCGAGCCGGCTTTAGCCGAGCACTTGTAGCCCGTGCTTCTGTATGACCGTGAGCAGCTTGAGCGCCATGCCGCTCGGCCGCTTGGCACCTGTCTCCCACTTCTCGACTGTGCTTTCACTCGTGTTTAGGTAGCGGGCGAACACGGGCTGACTGACATTGTTGGCCTCGCGGATCTGCTTAATTTGAGCCGGCTCGATCTCGCTTGGCACTATGAGGTGGCGCCCATCGAAATCACGCATCGTCGCCTTGTCGAGCACGCCGACCTTGTGAAGCATCGCCGCAGACGAGTGGATCGCCTCGGAAATATCGCTCTTGAACTTACTTTTCGTCGTCATGCCATATCTCCGTCAGGTCTTTGTCTTCTAGGAGCCGGGCGATCTGTTCTTCGCTCAGCATGGCGTAGCCCTTGGCGAGAGTGCGGAAATCCTCTAGTTCGTCGTCCGCGATATTTTGTCGATCTTTCTTCGCGAACAAATATTCGTAAATCCAGTATCGTCCGCCCTTCGCAAGAATGATGCTTCGGTGCATGTTTTTGTTCAGTCGTTTCTTGAAGACTCCGCCGCCGAGATCGTCGGCCTGGCCCTTTATGACTTCCTGAAGCGCTTCGAACAATTCAGCGTCTTTGATGCGAGCCTTCCGTGCCGCCTTGGCGAACCAGCCGGTTTTGAAAGCCCTTGCAGTTTGCTCAGCATCGGCCATAGCGCTAATGTAGCACCCGGTGCTATCAAATCAAGTGTTGGACGGTTTAGGGACATCAGGTCACTCTGACTCTGAGGCATCGGACGCTTTGTGATACGGAAAAGGCTCTAAACCAGCAGAACAGAACTCCTGCTCGAAAGCCCCACGCATTCCATGCTCCGAGGTGACAAGTGGCCAATCTAGGCCCGCGAATGACCGACATGCCTTTCCATGCCCGGAAGCGGACAGACCGCAATCCCCCCAAAGCCGAAATTCAGACTGACCCATTACAACTGACCCTCAGGCGCAGGCCGGGGCGTCGGCCAGCGCGCGCAGCCTGGAAACCTCCAGCCGCTCAGCCTTTCGGTTCGCCTGATAGTCAGGCCGCGGCTTGGGCACCGAACCCAGGACGTTCGATAGGGCGTTATAGACCAGATAGACCTGCCAGCGTTGGCGCGGCGACATATTGTGGCCGGACCCGTGAATCATGTTCGCGTGGAAGAAAACGACGGTGCCGGGCGTGCCGGTCACCGCCACCGGGTCGCCCATTTTACCGGTGATCTCGATCATCTTGTCCTTGGCGACAGTCCATAGCGCATAGGAGGTGCTGGTATCGTCCCAAGCCGGCTTTACGATGCCGAGCTTGTGCGAGCCCGGCACGAAATAGAGGCATCCGCTCATCTCGGTCGCATGGTCGAGCATGACCAGAGCGGTCACCAGACGAGGCTTTGGCGCGGCGTCGTTAGCGCTCCAGTTGGCGTAGTCCTGATGCCATTGCCAAAAGCCGCCATCGATCGCCTCCTTGAAGTTGCACTTGATGTGATAGAGGGAAACATCCTCTTCCAAGAGGTCGATCACCGGCTGCAGAATTCGCGCGTTTCGCGCCAGGTCGTAATAGGCCTGAGAGTAGGTCGGGCCGCCGATATCGGGCAGGCCATAGACGATCCGAACCGCGTCGCTGCCCCGTTCGCGCATGATGCGCTCGTCGCTGACCGCAGAAACCCGGACCAGCTCGGTCTTTAGCAGGGCCACTTCGTCCGCCTCGAGGATATCGGGGAAAACCAGATATCCGTCGCGATCGAAGGCTGCGATCTGCTCGGGAGTTAGCTTCATCGACCCATCTCCCCCGTCAACCGGCAGCGACCTTCCTGCTGCAGACATAGGCAGGCTGATCCTTGTTGTCCGCCCAGCCGCCGAAGCGGAACTCGCTGGTGATCAGGACATCGATCTTATCGACATCGATGAAACGGCCGCAGCTGGACATCATCCTGTCGAGCCGCTGTTCAAATTTCGCCTGGTCGCCCGCCGCGTCGTAGAAAGCCTGCGCATCGGTCATCGCCTCGACCGGGAAACATTCCTCTACGATCGAAATCCAATGTGGCGAACCGGCGGTCAAAACCCGGTTCACGATATTCTGGCAGTAATAGAAGTTCGATTGAGTCTCGACGCCGACCTGTGTGTGCGAGCCCAGCCAGGTATCGAGATAATAGTCCCGGGTGACCCGCGACGGGCACTGGATCAAAGCGATCTGCGAGAATCCCTTGGTTCGATCGCCATCCTTATGGACCTTGGTGATCGGCAGAACCGTGGATTCCGTCACCGCATAGCCGGCGATCCGCGGGGCCTCAGCCTCCAGCGCCTTTTCGAACGGCTCACGAATATGGGATGAGTTCAGCCAGAATGAGACCAGCGCCGAAGGTCCGGGCCGCAGGTTTTCTTGTCGCAGCGGCGCGCCGGCCGAAACCGTATCGTCCACGACATTGATCTGGAGCCGGTCCGCCCCGAGCTTTCCCAGTTTTTTGCGAAGCGGCCCGAGCAGGCGCTTGTTGAAGTCCTTATAGTCTTCCGAACCCTTCCAAAGGGCATAGACCAGCTTTTCCATTTCCCGTTTTCCTGTCTCTGTATCGTTTCTTGAGCGTCAACCCAGATAAGCCTGTCCGCCGTCCAGCGCGATTGTTTGGCCGGTGATATAGCGTGAATCCGGTCCGCAAAGTGCGACCACGGCGCGGCCGATATCGTTTTCGCAATCGCCGGCGCGGCGCAGCGGCACTGTGTTGAGGAAGGCGGACGATTCCTCGGGCCGTTCGGCGATCCAGGTTTCAAGCCCCTTCGACATGGCAAAAGGAACGATCACATTCACCCGGATATTGTCGGCGCCCCATTCGCAGGCCGCGGCGCGCGACAGCGCCCTGATCGCCTCCTTCACCGCGGCATAGGCACCATAGCGCCCGCTGTCCTGGCGATAGGCGGCCCCGGTGCCGAGATTGACGATCACCCCGTCGCCTTTCAGGTAGGGATAACACAAGCGCATCAACCGCATGGATGCGAGCGGCCCCGAGACGAAGCCGTCGGTGATCTCCTCGTCGGTCACTTCCAGAATCGAACCCAGCGGAACCAACTGTGCGTTATTGACCAGTATATTGATGCCGCCGAAGGCCGCGACGACCTCGCGCACGACACGTTCGATGTCTTCCTTGGCAGTTACCTCGCACAGGAACGCCTGTGCTGTTCCGCCGCGGCGTCTAATCTCTGCGACCGTATCTTCCAGCTTGGACATAGTGCGCCCGGTTACCGCAATCTTGGCGCCCTCGGACGCCAGCGCGAAGGCGATTCCCTGACCGATGCCCTGGCCAGCGCCGGTGATCAGCACTATTTTCCCATCAAGAATGCCCAAGAATACCCTCCCTATCCCAAGTCGTATTTCACAGACAGACGGAACTAAATGGCCTGCCGGTCGGTTGCCCGACAATGCCCTTTCGCTCGCGCTTAGCCAACCAGATTTCACCCGGTTTTGGCGTCATAATCGCAGGAACATTTCCTGCGATGCGTTCTAGGGGTTCGGTGGGGCCATCTTTATGGTTCTTTGATGCTGGACCCATAGCGCCCCGCGAGGCGTCCTGGTATCTACCCATTTCCGGTCGACCGGCAAGCGAGAATAGTTGATGGCGAGTACCGATCAAACGGCCGTAGGCACCCGGCGATTTCCTCAAGCCGGGGGATTCCACCCATGGGCCTGGACCAAGCGCAACAAATGGCTGGTGCTCGGCGGGTTGATCGTCATCGGCCTTCTGGTCTGGATCATCCACCCCGCGAAACAGGCAACCCCGACCGGCGGGCGTTTCGGCGCCGGCGCGCCCATGGTCGTCAATGCGGCCAAGGTCGAAAAGGGCGACGTGCAGGTCATTCTGAACGCTCTGGGCACAGTTACGCCGCTGGCCAC
The DNA here is from genome assembly GCA_003165335.1 of Rhodospirillales bacterium. Lineage (GTDB taxonomy): Bacteria > Pseudomonadota > Alphaproteobacteria > BOG-932 > Roseiterribacteraceae > BOG-932. The sequence goes on from PLTD01000168.1 coordinate 26,709, forward strand.
CGTCACTGTCAGAACCCAAATCAACGGCCAGCTTCAGCAGATAGCCTTCACCGAAGGCCAGATGGTAAAGAAGGGCGATTTCCTGGCGGAAGTCGATCCCCGTCCTTATCAGGCAGCACTGGAGCAGGCCGAAGGCTCGCTGGCCCGCGATCAGGCATTGCTCAAGAACGCGCAGGTCGACGAGGCACGTTACAAGAAGCTGGTGGCCGAAGACTCGATCGCCAGCCAGCAGCTGGACACCCAGGCTGCGCTGGTTCGCCAATATCAAGGCACGGTCGTGACCGATCAGGCGGCGGTCGACAATGCGCGACTCAACCTCAACTATTGCCATATCATCTCGCCGGTCACCGGTCGGGTCGGACTACGGCAGGTGGACCAGGGCAATTATGTGACGCCCGCGGACACAAACGGGATTGTGGTCGTCACCCAGCTGCAGCCGATATCGACCCTGTTCACGCTGCCCGAAGATAATGTTCTGAACGTCAGTAAGCCGCTGCACAGCGGCCAGTCTCTGGCTGTGACGGCGATGGACCGCGGCAACACGATTAAGCTGGCGACAGGCGTCCTGACCAATATCGACAACCAGATCGACACAACAACCGGCACGTTCAAGCTGAGGGCCCAGTTCGACAATACCGACGAAAGCCTGTTTCCAAACCAGTTCGTCAATATCCAGCTGCTGGTCGACACGCTGCACGACCAGATGGTCGTGCCCACGGCGGCGATTCAGCGCGGTGCGCCGGGGACTTTCGTCTATGTCGTCGGAGCGGACAGCACGGTGTCGGTCAAACCGGTGAAATTGGGCGTCGCCCAAGGCGAGCGACAGGCGGTCCTGTCCGGCATCGCGGTGGGCGATACGGTGGTGACCGACGGGGTCGATCGCCTGCGTGACGGCGCGAAGGTTGTCCTTCCCGGCGCGCAGCCAGGCGCGGGCGGCGAAAAGCACAAGCATAATCAAGGCGCCGCCGACGGCGACAATACGGCGGGCAAACCTCCGCAGGCGCAATGACGCCGGTCACCTTGCGCTGGACCGACCCGACGCTTGAGCGCGGCATCCAATGAACCCGTCACGCATTTTTATCCTGCGCCCGGTCGCCACGACCCTGCTGATGGTCGCGATACTGTTGGCCGGGCTGATGGGATTCCAATTCTTGCCGCTGTCGGCCCTACCCGAAGTCGCCTACCCCACTATCCAGGTTCAGACATTCTATCCCGGCGCCAGCCCGGAGGTTATGACATCGTCGGTCACCGCGCCCTTGGAGCGGCAGTTCGGGCAGATGCCCAGCCTGAACCAGATGTCGTCGACCAGCTCAGCCGGATCATCGGTGATCACGCTGCAGTTCAGCCTGGATCTGACGCTCGATATCGCCGAGCAGGAGGTTCAGGCCGCGATCAACGCAGCGGGCAATCTGCTGCCGAGCGATCTGCCTGCCCCGCCGATCTATGCCAAGGTCAACCCCGCCGATGCGCCGGTTCTGACACTGGGCATCACATCCGCTGTCATGCCGCTGACCAAAGTTCAGGACCTGGCAGATACACGTGTCGCCCAGAAAATCTCTCAACTGGCCGGGGTTGGCGTCGTCAGCATCAGCGGCGGCCAACGACCCGCGGTGCGCGTCCAGGCCAATCCGGCGGCCCTTGCGGCCTATGGACTTAATATCGACGATTTACGCACGACGATCGCCAACGCCAACGTTAACACACCAAAGGGCAGCTTCGACGGGCCGACGCGGGCCTATTCAATCAATTCCAACGACCAGCTGAAAAGCGCGGACGAATATAAGAATATCGTCGTCGCCTATAAGAACGGCGCACCGGTAAGGCTTTCCGACGTCGCCGACCTGGTGGACAGCGCCGAGAATACCAAGCTGGGCGCCTGGATGAATACGACGCCGGCGCTGATCCTCAATGTTCAGCGCCAGCCCGGGGCCAATGTCATCGCCGTGGTCGACGCGATCAAAGCCCTGCTGCCGGAGATCAAGGCGTCGCTGCCTGCCGGGATCGAGGTTACGGTCCTGACCGACCGCACAAATACGATCCGCGCCTCGGTCAGCGACGTGGAGTTCGAGCTGGTGCTGGCAGTCGCCCTAGTGGTGCTGGTCATCTTCCTGTTCCTGCGCAATGTCCGCGCGACCATCATCCCCAGCCTGTCGGTGCCCGTATCGCTGATCGGCACATTTGCGGCGATGTATCTGTTGGGATTCAGCCTGAACAATCTTTCGCTGATGGCGCTGACCATCGCCACAGGCTTCGTCGTCGACGACGCCATCGTCATGATCGAAAATATCTCGCGCTTCATCGAAGAGGGCGATCCGCCGCTGGAGGCCGCACTCAAAGGGTCGCATCAGATCGGCTTTACGATCATCTCGCTGACCGTCTCGCTGATCGCAGTGCTAATCCCGCTCTTGTTCATGGGCGATGTCGTTGGGCGCTTGTTCCGCGAATTCGCCATCACTCTGGCGGTAACGATCCTGATTTCGGCCGTCGTCTCTCTGACCCTGGTGCCGATGCTGTGCGCGTTGCTGTTGAAACAGAAGAAGGAAGAGAAAAAACCTTCGGATTTTGCCCGCCGGACCCAGGCGATTTTCGACGGCGTTATGGAAAAATACGGCCGCCTGTTGAACTGGGTGCTGGACCGGCAGGCGCTGACCCTGACCGTGGCAGTGGGCACGCTCGTGCTGACGGCGCTGCTCTATATCCTCATTCCCAAGGGGTTTTTCCCGGTGCAGGACACCGGCCTGATCCAGGGCATATCCGAGGCCAGCGGCACCGTGTCCTATGCTGCCATGGCCGACCGGCAGCAGGCGCTGGCGGCGGCGATATTGAAAGACCCAGACGTCGACAGCCTGTCGTCCTTTATCGGGGTCGACGGCAGCAACACCACGCTGAACAGCGGTCGTTTCCTGATCAACCTGAAACCGGTCGACGTGCGCAGCAACTCGGCCACCAAGGTGATTGCCGACCTGCAATCCGAGGTTGCCTCGGTTTCGGGCGTGTCGCTCTATATGCAGCCGGTGCAGGATCTGACTCTGGCCGACACGATCAGTCGCACCCAGTATCAATTCATCCTGGAAGACGCCAATCTCGATGAACTGACCCAATGGACACCCAAGCTGGTCGATAAGTTGAACCAGCTACCGGAAATCCAGGATGTGTCGAGCGACCAGGCCGGTCAGGGCATCGCCGCCTTTATCACGGTGGACCGCGACAGCGCCGGACGGTTCGGCATTACCGTCGGCACGGTCGACAATGCGCTGTACGACGCATTCGGGCAGCGCATCGTCTCAACCATCTTCACACAATCGAACCAGTATCGGGTGATACTCGAGGCCGACCCGACACTGCAGAACTCGCTCGATTCGCTGTCGTCGATCTATCTGCCGTCCGCCAGCGGCGGCCAGGTACCGCTGACCGCGGTCGCCAAAGTGACCCAGGTGTCGGCGCCTCTCGTCGTCGGGCATTTGGGTCAGTTTCCGGCGGCGACTCTGTCGTTCAACCTGGCGGGAACCACCTCTCTCGGCGCGGCGGTCGATGCCATCCAGAAGGCCGAGAAAGATATCGGCATGCCCTCGGGCGTGCTGACCAGCTTCCAGGGCGCGGCGCTGGCCTTTCAAAACAACCTGTCGAGCGAACTGCTGCTGATCCTGGCGGCGATCGTGACGATGTATATCGTGCTGGGCGTTCTCTATGAGAGCTTCATCCATCCGATCACGATCCTGTCGACCCTGCCGTCGGCCGGCATCGGCGCCTTGCTGGCCTTAATTCTGGTGGGCGACGACCTGACGATCATTGCGTTGATCGGCATCATTCTTTTGATCGGCATCGTGAAGAAGAACGCGATTCTGATGATCGACTTTGCACTGCACGCAGAGCGAGTCGAAGGCAAGGAACCGCGCGAAGCGATCTATCAGGCCTGCATGCTGCGCTTTCGCCCGATCCTGATGACCACCGTCGCGGCCCTTTTCGGGGCGCTACCCTTGATGCTGGGAACCGGCACTGGGTCGGAACTTCGCCATCCGCTGGGCGTCAGCATCGTCGGCGGACTGATCGTCAGCNNGCCAGGTGCTGACCCTGTTCACCACACCGGTCATCTATCTGGCGTTCGACCGGCTGGCGATGCGGCTGGGGCATAAGACCAGCACGCCACGGATGATGCGGGCCGACGACTTCGCCCCGGACGCGGTGACATGAGCCTGTCGTCGCCATTCATCGCGCGGCCGGTCGCGACCACGCTGCTGACGCTTGGTATCGCGCTGGCCGGGATCATGGCCTTTCGCCTGCTGCCCGTGGCACCGCTGCCGCAGATCGATTTTCCGGCCATCGCGGTCAATGCGACAATGCCTGGGGCCAGCCCCGAGGTTATGGCGAGCAGCGTTGCGACGCCCTTGGAACGCCATCTTGGCACCATCGCCGACGTCACCGAGATGACGTCGACCAGTTCGCAGAACACCACGACCATTCAGCTGATATTCGGATTGGACCGCGATATCGATGGGGCGGCGCGCGACGTGCAAGCGGCGATTATCGCCGCGCGCGAAGATCTGCCGACCAACCTGAGGAGCAACCCGACCTATCGCAAGTTCAACGGCGCGGCAGCGCCGGTTCTGATCCTGTCGTTGACCTCCGATACGCTGTCACAAGGGCAGATCTACGATGCGGCGGCGACGGTCGTGCAGCAAAAACTGTCGCAGATCGAGGGGGTGGGCAATGTCGGCGTCCAGGGCAGTGCCCTCCCGGCCGTAAGGGTCGAACTGAACCCGACCGCGCTGTTCCGCTATGGCATCGGACTTGAGGATGTTCGCGCGGCCCTCTCGGCCGCTAACGCCAACGCACCCAAAGGCGCGATCGAGAACAACCAACTGCATTTTCAGATCTACACAAACGATCAGGCCAATCTGGCCTCCCAGTACAAGCCGCTGATCATTGCCTATCGCGACGGGTCGGCGGTGCGTCTGCAAGACATCGCGGCGGTGACCGACAAGGACGACGGCGCGGTCGAGAATATCCGCAATTACGGCATTTATAACGGCAAGCCTGCCATCTCGGTGATCGTCACCCAGCAACCGGGCGCGAACATCATCGAAACGGTCGACCGGGTGAAGGCGCTGATCCCGGAATTGAAAAAATCGATCCCCAGTACGATCGACCTTCAGGTGGCGAACGATAGGTCGGTTACGATCCGCGCCTCATTGAAGCAGGTCGAGCGCACTTTGGTGCTGGCCGTCTTTCTGGTGATCATGGTTGTGTTCGTATTCCTGCGCGACCTGCGCGCCACCTTGATTCCGGCCGTCGCGGTGCCGGTATCGCTGATCGGCACCTTCGGCGCGATGTATCTACTGGGCTTTAGTCTCGACAATTTCTCGCTGATGTCGCTGACGATCGCGACCGGCTTCGTCGTGGACGACGCCATCGTGGTGATGGAAAACACCACCCGACATATCGAGGCCGGCATGCCCCGGATGAAGGCGGCCTATGTCGGCGCCAGCGAGGTCGGATTCACAGTATTGTCGATGAGCCTGTCGCTGGTCGCTGTGTTTCTGCCGTTGCAGTTGATGGGGGGGATCGTCGGCCGACTGTTCCACGAATTCACCATAACGCTGACCGTCGCGATTCTGATCTCGCTCGTGATCTCGCTGACGACAACGCCGATGATGTGCGCTCGCCTGCTGGGCCGCACCCACAAAAACAAGCCGACGTCCCTGTTCTTCCGCTTGAGCGAAGGCGGCTTTGAACGGTTGCGCGGGGCTTATGAACGGTCGTTGGTGTGGGCGGTGGATCGCGGCCCGCTGATGATGCTGATCCTGGCGGCAACCATCGGACTGAATATCTATCTGTTCATCGTCATTCCGAAGGGATTCTTCCCGCAGCAGGACACCGGCCATATGCGCGGAACGGTGCGGGCTGACCAGAGCACCTCGTTCCAGGCGATGAAGCAGAAGATGATCCAGGCGGCCGCGATCGTTCAGGCCGACCCGGCCGTGCAAACCGTAGTCAGCAACATCAACAGCGGCGGCAGCGGTTTTGGGCCCAGCGGGACAACGACGGCGAGCATGAACATCACGCTCAAGCCCCTGTCGGAGCGCAACCTGTCGATCGACGAGGTCATCGCCCGGCTGCGCCCCAAGTTCTTCCGGATCAAGGGCGCCCAGACCTTTCTGCAGGCCGACCAGGATATCCCCAGCGGGGGCCGCGCGGGCAACGCGCAATATCAATATACATTGCAGAGCGACGATTTGGGCGGCCTTCGCACCTGGGCCGAAAAACTGCGCCGCGCGCTGCAGGACGTGCCCGAGGTGGTGGACGTCGATTCGGACCAGCAGGCCGGCGGGCTGGAGACCGAAGTGGTGGTCGACCGAGACGTCGCCTCGCGGCTGGGGCTGACCGAGAGCCAGATCGATTCCACCCTGTACGATGCCTTCGGGCAGCGGCTGGTTTCGACAATTTATAATCCGCTGAACCAGTATCACGTGGTGATGGAGGTTTCGCCTGAGTATTGGCAGAACCCCGAGATATTGAAGGATATCTATATCAGCACCGCAGGCGGCGCGGTCAGCGGAGCGCAATCGACCAATGCCGTTGCCGGGACGACGATTCTGTCCAAGACCGCGGCGCCGACAGCGACCGCAGTCGCCAACGACACCGCACGCAACGCCGCCGCAAATTCGCTGGCGAATACGACAAAGGGCGGGGCGTCGACCGGCGTCGCGGTCAGCACGGCGCAGGAAAGCATGATCCCCCTGGCAGCCTTCGCCCATTTCGGCAACGGCACGACACCGACGACCGTCAACCATCAGGGCACATTCGCGGCGACCACCATCGCCTTCAACCTGCCGGTGGGCGAATCGCTGGACACAGCCACCAAGGCGATCGACCGCACAACCCAGCAGATCGGCATGCCGACCTCGGTGCATGGCGGGTTCGAGGGTACGGCGAAGAATTTCAAGCAATATCAGGGACAGATGCCGCTGATGTTGGTGGCGGGCCTAGCCGCCGTCTATATCGTGCTGGGTGTGCTTTATGAGAGTTATTTCCACCCGATCACGATCCTGTCGACCCTGCCATCGGCCGGCATCGGCGCGCTGCTTGCGCTGATGGCGACGGGCAACGAGCTGACCCTTATTGCCTTCATCGGCATTCTGCTGCTGATCGGCATCGTCAAGAAAAACGCCATTATGATGGTCGATTTTGCGCTGGAAGCCGAACGCACGGATGGGCTGGCTCCGCGCGAGGCGATCTTGCGCGCCTGCGCGCTGCGCTTTCGGCCGATCATGATGACGACATTGGCCGCCATTTTCGGCGCCCTGCCGCTGGCCATCGCGTCAGGGGACGGCACCGAGATGCGGCGGCCCTTAGGCATATCGATCGTGGGCGGCTTGGTCGTCAGCCAGATGCTGACCCTCTACACGACACCCGTCGTCTATCTTTATATCGAACGTTTGCGCCAATGGCGCAAGCGCAAGAGCGGACGCAGGGGCCGGATACCGCTGCGGAACCGCCCATTGGAAGCCGGCTTATGAAACATTTATCGAAAATCCTGGTGGGGCTGCTGCTCGCCTCTGCCGCGGCCTGCTCGGTCGGGCCAGACTATGAGAAGCCGACGGCACCGACCCAGGCAGCGTTCAAGGAACAGGCCGGCTGGAAGGCGAGCGCGCCGAAGGACGACATCGACCGCGGGCCCTGGTGGAAGGTCTATAACGATCCGGTGCTGGACGGGCTGGAAAAGCGGATCGAGATCAGCAACCAGAATCTGAAGGCCGCCGAGGCCGCCTATCGCCAATCGCGCGCCGTCGTGGACCAAGCCCGCGCCAGCTTCCTGCCGACGATCAGCGGCGATTTCTCCGGCACACGCTCGCACAGCGGCGGGGGCAGCAGCTCCCGCGGGAGCGGATTCAATACCGGCAGCGGGATCATCAGCCTTGGAGGGCGCAGTTCAACCGAGAATTCCTACAGCACTTCGGTCGGCGCCAGTTGGGATATCGATGTCTGGGGCCGCATCCGCCGCACCGTGGAAAGCGATGTCGCTACCGCCCAGGCCAGCGCCGCCGACCTGGCCTCGGCCCGGCTGTCTGCCCAATCGACGCTGGCGATCGATTATTTCCAGCTGCGTTATCAGGAGCAGCTGAGGCGCCTGCTGGATACGACGGCGCAGGATTTCACGCGATCGCTCCAGATTGCCCAGAACCAATATAATGCGGGTGTCGCCGCCAAGGCCGACGTACTGACGGCACAGACGCAGCTACTGAATGCGCAAGCCTCGGCAATCAATTCCGGGGTCCAGCGCGCCACGCTGGAACATGCCATCGCGGTTCTTGTGGGTAAGCCACCGGCGGATTTTTCGATAGCGCCTACAGGACTGCCGGCAGCCGTGCCGGTCGTTCCGACCGGCCTGCCGTCCACCCTGCTGGAACGGCGGCCCGACATCGCCTCTTCCGAGCGCAAGATGGCATCGGCCAACGCCCAAATCGGCGTCGCCATCGCTGCCTATTTTCCCGATCTGACGCTGACCCCCTCGTTCGGATTTTCCGGTTCGAACCTGGGCCATTTGATCGGTTCGGCCACCAATGTCTGGTCGCTGGGCGCGAGCGTGACCGAGAGCATCTTCGACGCCGGTGCGCGCAGCGCCCAGGTGGAGCAGGCCCGCGCCTTCTACGAAGAGAATGTCGCCGATTATCGCCAAACCGTACTGACCGGATTCCAGCAGGTCGAGGACGAGTTGGCGGCGCTGCGCATCCTGGAACAGCAGGCCGCGGTGGAAGACCAGACCGTCAAAACTGCGCAGGAGGCAGAACGCCTGACCTTGAATCAGTACAAGGCCGGCACGGTGCCTTACAGTAGCGTCATCACCGCCCAGACGACCGCCCTGTCGACCGAGGAAACTGCAATCAACGTGCTGCAGAACCGGCTGACCGCCAGCGTCACCCTGATCGAAGCCGTCGGCGGCGGTTGGGATGCAAGCAAGCTCCCGCGCACCGATCAGGTTGAGGATAATTGGTCGTTCCTGAAGATCGTGCCGATCACCACCGAGCATCCGACCAGCTCGGATGAGGAGCCGGTGAAGCAATAGGGCCGGGATGTTTCAGCCAAAGCCGATCGAGAATGCCGGCAAGGCGGAATTCTATCGCGATCTGACCGAACAGGTGAACGCTCTGCTGGGCGACGAGCGCGATGGCATCGCCAATGCCGCCAACCTGTCCGCCTATCTGTTCATGACCCTGCCCGCGGTGAGCTGGGTGGGATTCTATTTCCTGCACGCGAACGCAGAGCTGGTCGTCGGCCCCTTTCAGGGCAAGCCGGCCTGCGTGCGGATCGCCTTGGGTAAGGGTGTCTGCGGTAAGGCCGCAGAGCGTCGCCAATCGATATTGGTGGAAGACGTTCATGTCTTCCCCGGCCATATCGCCTGCGACAGCGCCTCACGCTCAGAACTTGTCATTCCGCTGATTAAGGAAGGCGAACTGCTGGGCGTTCTCGACCTGGACAGCCCCGACCTCGCGCGGTTCGACGCTGAGGATCAGGCCGGGCTGAAAGGGATCGCGGCGATTTATGTGCGGGCGAGCGATCGGCCGATCCGGGCCTAGTCTGCAGCGGCTTCGAAGGGGTTCAGCGTTCTGACGCCGAGCTGTTCGAAATCGCGCACGTTGCGCGTTACGACCGTCAAGTTATTGACGATCGCGGTTGCCGCGATCATCGCGTCTTCGAACAGATCGTTCGAGCGGCGGTGAAGCATGCGCGCGCAGCAGCGGAAAGCTGACCTGCGCCAATTCGCAAAGCTGTTCGATTACGCGGGTGTCGACCCCCTCGATCGAAAACCAGCGCGTTACGGTACGCTCGGTTACATTCAGTTTTGCCGCGATGTCCCGGTAACGAAGACCGCGGCTACGCACAAGCTCATGCAAAACATCCAACATGATACGCGGTTGCGATTTTTCCATCGTTCAACCTCATCTTCCCCGTGGCCTGACGGCGGACAGGCCCTTCCGGTATCTCCCTTGCGGCAGACTACCAGACAAAATTTATCCTGATAACCGGACAGATTTTGTCTGATTAGGGATTCGGTTTTCCGCCCGCCCGCGGCGCCTGTAGGTTCCGATTCAACAATCGCGGGCGGGAGCTCAGCCCGAAGACAATCGATTTTATGGGAGGGTTCGATGCGGAAATCTGCATTGTCATTGGCGCTTGGCATGACCACGGCGCTGGTCTCGTTCACGAATGGGCCGACCGTTCGGGCGCAGGATCAGGCACAGGCCGCATCGGGAAACGGCGTCCTGGAAGAGATCGTCGTCACGGCGCGTCGCCGTGAGGAAAAGCTGCAAAGCGTTCCGATTGCGATCAAAGCCTTTACCGCCGCGGACCTGATTGAGAAAAATATCAACTCCGCGCAGGACCTCACGGTGTTCGTACCGTCCCTGATTATGAACAACAATGCTGGGTTCGGCAGCGGCTTTTCTCTCCGCGGCCAGACCGCGTCGTTGGGCGCCGGGGCGGGCGTCGTCGCCTATTTCGCAGAAGTTCCGCTGGTCAACGGACAATCCGCTATCGGAACCTTCCAGGGCGGTACCGGACCCGGGCAATTTTACGATCTCGAGAACGTCCAGGTGCTGAACGGCCCGCAGGGTACGCTTTTCGGGCGCAACACGACCGGCGGCGCAATTCTCTTCACGCCGCAGAAGCCGACAAACGCCTTTGAAGGCTATGGCCAGGTGACCGTCGGCAGCTACAACTGGCACGAGTTCGAAGGCGCGATCAATGTGCCGATCATCAGCGACAAGGTGCTGCTTCGCCTCGCCGGCGATGTCTCGATGCGGGACGGCTATACCACGGACGTTGGCCCTGGCGCCGTTCATGGCAAGGATTACAGTAATCGCAACTATTGGGGGTTCCGGGCAACGCTGGTGCTGCGTCCAACGGACGATTTCGAAAATGTTACCATCTTCAATAGCCTGTATCGGGACGAAAACGGGCCGGGCGTCGTCTTGGGCGGCATCAACCCGAACGGGACGCTGGTCCAGACCGTCGGTCTGGCGGTCGCTCAGGCTTATCTGGCCGCGCAGAACGCGCGGGGTCCCCGCGAAACTGAAAACGATCCTTTGAGCATCGATAAGGAATGGGATTACGGCGTCATCAATACTTCGCGCTGGGACGTCGCAGACAATCTCGCGACAAGAACATAGCGGCTTACCAAGTCGACAAGAATTCGGCCTTTCTTTCCGATTTCGACGGATCGCCGTTTCAGATACAGGATGTTATTCCGCGCTCGGGCGAGCCTTGGACGGCGGCAAGCCAGCAATATAGCGACGAGTTGCAATTCAGCGGCAAAGCCTTGAGCGGCAACCTGCAATGGACGCTCGGCAGCTATCTCGAATACAGCGCCCCAACGACGTTCCCCGAATTCGACGTCATCCAGGACATTCAGGTAGCGCCGAATTTCTATCTTCCGACCCTGATCCAGGTTCAGGAGGGTTCGACCCAACGCTCCCAGGCTGCCTATGGCCAGCTTACCTATGACATGGCGGGCCTGTCGCAAGGCCTCGAGGGCCTCAAACTGACCCTCGGCTATCGCTATACCTGGGACTATCGGTCCGATGACAGCGCGATTGTTATCCCCTCGTTCGGCGGGCTCTGCGCGGAGAAGGCGGGTTTGTTTGCACCCAATTGCCTGCTGGCATCGTCCGGCAACTTCCACGCGCCGACATGGACGGCAGGTCTGGATTACCAATTGACGCCCGAGACACTGCTCTATGTGAAAGGCAGCCGCGGCTATAAAAGCGGCGGGTTCAACCTATCCACGCCCAAACAATCCGCGTTCAGCGAGTTCAAGCCCGAATATGTGACCGACGTCGAACTCGGCGTGAAATCGGACTGGGAGATTATGGGCATCAAGGCCCGGACCGACCTGGATCTGTTCCACGACGATTACAGCAACATCCAACGTTCGGTCACACAGCTTATCAACGGGCTAAGCTCACCGGTCACCGAGAACGCAGCGGCGGCAACAATCCAGGGCGTCGAAGCTCAGGGATCTGTGATCCCGGTCTCCGGAACGGAGATATCCCTCGCCTATTCATTCATCGCGGCGAAATACAATACGTTCACAGACCCGCTCGCCGGCAATATGTCCGGGCTCGAGTTTCCCTTCGTGCCTAAGAACAAGGTCAGCGTAACCGCGCGTCAGGAACTGCCAATTCCCAGCGAATGGGGCGATTTGAGCCTGTCGGCGACCTATTCCGTGCAATCGCATGTCAGGGGAGACAACACATTTTCCCCGACTGGCGTCATTCAGGGCTATGGGCTCTTAAATCTGCGCGCGGATTGGAAAGGCGTTTATGGCCTGCCGCTCGACGTTTCGATGTTCGTCACGAACGCCACCGACGAGGTGTATGTCACGAAGAACTTCGGCCTCTATAACGTTTTCGGGGTCCAATCCCTGGAATATGGCGAGCCGCGGATGATCGGCGCGCAGTTGCGCTATCATTTCGGCCCCGCTGCCGAGGCTGACCAAACGGCGGCTACCTACGCGCCGCCGCCGGCAGTTGCCGCGGCGCCGTCGGCACCGAAGAGCTATCTGGTGTTCTTCGACTTCAACAAGTCGGAGCTGACTCCTGACGCGGCGTCGATCGTCGACCAGGCCGCAAAGAATGCAGGCCCGGCCAAGGTGACCCAACTGACCGTAACCGGACATACCGACACGGTCGGCTCGGACGCCTATAACATGCGTCTATCCCGTCGCCGTGCGGAATCGGTTGCGGCACAACTCGAGAAGGACGGCATCCCGTCATCTGAGATCGAGATCGTCGCCAAGGGCAAGCGCGACCTGCTGGTCCCGACCAAGGACGGGGTGAAGGAACCGCAGAACCGGCGCGTCCAGATCGTCTATGGGGGCACCGCCGTCTCATAAGGGCGGCGCACACTCAGCCCTGGGGCTCCCGCAAGCCCCCGTAGAAGTGCCAGCCGTTGGAGACGAGCCAGCCGCAGTCGACGGGCAGGTTGACGCCGGTGATGGCGGCGGCTTCCTGGCTGGCCAGGAAGGCGACGGCGGTGGCAATTTCGGCGGGGTCAATCAGGCGGTTCAGGGGCGATACGGTCTCGACGGTGGAGACGTCGCGGTCGCCGCGGGCGAGCGCGGCCTTCAGCGCCGGGGTCAGCGTGACGCCGGGGGAGACGGCATTGACCCTGACCCATGATCGGCCCCACTCGGCAGCCAGGGTCTGGGTCATGGCGATGACGGCAGCCTTAGCCGGCGTGTAGGAATGGAGCGGGGTCGACATCATGCCGGCGACCGAGGCGATGTTGACGATGGACCCGCGCTTTCGCTCAAGCATCTTGCGGCCGAAGAACAGGCAGGTGAGGTAGGTCCCGCGCTGATCCACCTTCACGATGTCGTCCCAGGCGGGGATCGGGAATTCATGGGGGCGCATGGCGGATTTCTGGAGGATGCCGGCGCTGGTCACGAGATATTCGACCGGCCCCATCGTGCTTTCGATTTCCGCCGCCCGGGCCTCGATCACCTTTTCATCGCCGACGTCGCAGAGGAAGAACTTGCCGCCGATATCGTCGGCCACCGCCTGGCCGGCCGGGCTGATATCCAGAACCGCGACGGTGGCGCCGCGCGCAGCAAATTCCCGCGCGCAAGCCTCACCGATGCCGCTGGCACCGCCGGTTACCACGGCGACGCCGGGCAGGTTTCGTTTCTCTGTCATTTGGTTCTCCCTATTTCCCCTTGAAATCGGCGGGGCGTTTTTCGGTGAAGGCGCCGCAGCCTTCGTGGGCGTCGTCTGTGTCGAAGACCAGGCCGATCATCGCGTGTTCGTATTTCAGCGCCGCGCCGAGCGGCATTTCATCGCCGTTGACCATCGAGCGTTTAAGGAACTTCAGGATCAGCGGCGATTTTTTCGCCATGGCGTTCGCCATCTTCATCACCTCCTCCATCAGCGCGCCGTCGGGCACAACGCGATTGATGAGGCCGAGACGCTCAGCCTCCGTCGCCGTAATGCGGTCGCCCAGGAACATCATCTCCTTGGCCTTGCAGAGCGGGATCTGGCGCATCAGCCGCTGAGACCCGCCGGCCCCGGGGAAGAGGCCGAGATTGATTTCGGGCACGCCCAGCTTGGCGGATTCCACCGCGACGCGGATATCGGTCGAGAGCAGCAGTTCGGTGCCGCCTCCAAGCGCCCAGCCGTTGATCGCGGCGATGGTCGGCTTGTCGAGCGTTTCGATCCGGCGGAAGACTGCGTGGATACGCTCCCCGAAGTCGAGATAATGCTCAAGACCGCGGCGGGTATCGAGATCGGGGATATCGCCACCGGCGACGAAGGCCTTGTCGCCCGCGCCGGTGAAGACCAGCACCCGCACCGACTTGTCGGCCTCGGCCCGCACGACGACGGCGTCCAGCGCCTCCAGCATCGGCAGGTTCAGCGGATTGAGCGATTTGGGCCGGTTCAGCGTTATGATCGCGACCGCGCCCTGCTGTTCGTAGAGAACCAGATCGTCGGACATAGGCGGGCTCCTTAAGCGAGAAGGCGGCGGGCAGCCGCCAGGATGTTGTCGGCGTTGGGCATGTAGCGGCGCTCAAGCGCCTTGGCGACCGGCGAGGGCATGAAGGGCGCGCCGACGCGCAATATCGGCGCGTCAAGCTCATCGAAGCCGATATCGGCCATGCGGGCCGCAATCTCAGCCCCCACGCCGAAAGCCTCGACCGCCTCATGAACGATCATCAGCCGGTGGGTGCGGGCAAGCGAGGCCAGCACCGCCGCCTCATCCCAGGGCTGAATGCTGCGCAGGTCGAGGATTTCGGTCTCGATGCCTTCCTTGGCCAGCGTCGCAGCCGCGTCTGAGACAGCGCGCAAGGCCGCGCCATAGGACACGATGGTGAGGTCGCGGCCGGGGCGTAAGACAGCGGCCTTGCCGATGGGCAGAATGGGCAAACTGTCGGGCTCCGGCACGCGGGTCGCGTATAGCGCCTTATGTTCGATCACGATGACAGGGTCGGGGTCTACGATGGCGGCGCGCAGCAGGCCATAGGCGCTGGCCGGGTCGGCGGGGCACACCACCTTCAGCCCCGGCACATGGGCGAACCAAGCTTCAAGGCACTGCGAATGCTGCGGCCCCGACCCCGCGCCGCCGCCATGCTGGGTTCTGAGCACCATCGGCACGCTGCACTGGGCACCAAACATGGTGCGCATCTTGGCCGCCTGATTGACCACAGCATCCATCGCAAAGGTCATAAAGTCGATGAAGGAAATCTCGACGATGGGCTTCAGGCCCGAGAGCGCCGCGCCCACCGCCATGCCGACTATGGCGGCCTCTGAGATCGGTGTATCGCGCACCCGGTCGGCGCCGAATTTGTCGCGAAGGCCGCGGGTCGCGCCATAGACACCCCCGGCGCCGGCGACATCCTCACCGAACAGCACGACCGTCGGGTCGGCCGCCATAGCGTCGGCCATCGCCCGGTTGACGGCGTGGTTGTAGCGGAGTTCGGTCATCAGATTGTGTAAACCGAGGCTGCGGCGTCTTCCCACTTGGGCGGAGGCGCGGCGCGGGCGAAGGCGACGGCGGCGGCGATTTCGGCGGTGACCTCAGCCTCAATCTTCGCCGCGTCGGGTTCGGTGAGCGCGGCGCGGGCGCGGATCAGCGGGTCGCGCGCGGCGTTGGCGGCACGATCGGCGGGGTCCCGGCCGCGCTGCGGATCGCCTTCATAATGGCCGCCGACCCGCGTGGTGTGGCACTCCAGAATGGCGGGACCGCCGCCCTTGCGGACTCCGGCAACGACTTCGGCGGCCTTTGACGCCACGGCGGCGACGTCGTTGCCGTCGACCGCGACATGGGCGATGCCGTGGGCCGCAGCCAGCTTGTCGAGCGAGAAGACGATTTGCCGATCGGTCGGCAGGAATTCGCCCCAGCCGTTGTTCTCGCAGACGAACAGCACCGGCAAATTCCACAGGCGGGCCAGGTTCAGGCATTCATGCAGCAGACCCTCGGCCATCGCCCCGTCGCCGAAGATCGCGACGGCGACGGCGTCTCGGCCAAGGATCTGATGGGCCAGCGCGCTGCCAAGCGCGATCGGCATGCCGGCGGCGACGATGCCGTTCGCACCCAGCATGCCCCTGGATATATCGGCTACATGCATCGACCCACCCCGACCGCGGCAGGCCCCGGAGTCGCGGCCGAGCAATTCGGCGAAGAAAGCGTCCAGCCCCATGCCTTTGGCGATGGCATGGCCGTGACCGCGATGGGTCGAGGTGACGGTATCGACCGGGGTCAGGGCATCCATGACCCCTGCGGCCACCGCCTCCTGCCCGATGGACAGGTGAATGAAGCCGGGAATCAGCCCCTCGGCCAGCAGTACGGCCAAAGCCTCCTCCGCCCGGCGGATGGTCAGCACGGTGCGGTAGAGGCGGCGCGCGCGCGCGATATCGGATGTCTTCCCCATGGCCTGGGATATGCAGGAGTTGGCGGGCGCTGTCTATCTGGGCGCCGTAGATTTTCTCATTCAGCCGCCGCGTGAACAGGCCTATGCTGTCGGGCTTGTACGACCGGCCTGTTCACAGCTATAGGCATCGGCGTTCATCAGCATGAATTAAGGCGCCTTAAGAGCCGAAGGGAAGAGCAGCGTGACAGGTCCTTTGCAGGGTATTCGCGTCGTCGATATCACGGCGGTATTGATGGGTCCTTATGCCACCCAGACCTTGGGCGACATGGGGGCGGATGTGATTAAGGTGGAATCGCCCGGCGGCGACGTCACCCGTCAGATCGGGCCGATTCTGCATGAGGGGCTGGGGCCCGTCTTCATCAACGCCAACCGCAGCAAACGCGCCATCGCGATCGACCTGAAATCGCCCAAGGGCAAGGCGGCGCTGCTGAAGCTGATCGAGAGCGCCGATGTCTTTACCTATAATATGCGTCCGCACACGATGGCGAAGTTGGGGCTGGATTATGAATCCGTCGCCAAGGTGAACCCGAAGGTGATCTATTGCGGCCTGTTCGGCTATAGCCAGAAGGGGCCTTACGGTACGCGTCCGGCCTATGACGATCTGATCCAGGGGGCCTCTACGATTTCGTCGCTGATCCAGCGGTCGACCGGGGAGATTCCGCGCTATGTTCCCGCCGCCATCGCCGACAGGATTACCGGGCTGACCGCGATCAACGCCATTCTGGCGGCGCTGGTCCATCGGGGCAAAGACGGCAAGGGTCAGAAGATCGACGTGCCGATGTTCGAGACGATGACCAAGTTCTTCCTGAACGACCATATGGGCGGGCTGACCTATGACCCACCGCTGGACAAGGGCGGTTATATCCGCCAGCTGTCGCGCGACCGCCGCCCCTATCAGACCAAGGACGGCTATATCTGCGCGCTGATCTATAACAACAAGCACTGGACCAATTTCTTCCAGGCGATCGGCCGCGAAGGCACTCTGAACACCGATCCGCGATTCGCTTCGGTCACCACCCGCACCCAGCACATCAACGAGATCTATGCCGAAGTGGCGGAGCTGTTCAAAACCCGCACCACTGCGGAATGGACCAAGCTGCTGGACGATGCCGATATTCCGGTGACGCCGATGCACGATCTGGAGTCGATCTTCACCGACCCGCATCTGGTGGCGACCAAGTTCTTCGAATATGAGGACCACCCGACCGAAGGCAGGCTTCGCCATATGCGCGAGCCCACGGAATGGTCGGATACCCAGCCCAAGGCCAATCGCCACGCCCCGGTATTCGGCGAGCATACGGTCGAGATATTGGCCGAGGCCGGCTATAGCGCCGGCGAAATCAAAAATCTGCTGGCCGAAGGCGCCGTGATCGCCGCCGACGCGCCCGAATCCGGAGGAGAGCTGTAATGGATTTCCGACTGACCGAGGAACAAGAGGCGATCCGCGACGCCATCGCCGGGATCTGCAGCCGGTTCGACGATGCCTATTGGCTGAAAAAGGACAAGGAAGGCGGCTTTCCCTATGATTTCCACCAGGCCATCGCCGAGGGCGGTTGGCTGGGCATGTGCACGCCTGAGGAATATGGCGGCGCGGGGCTGGGCATCACCGAAGCGGCAATCATGATGCAAACCGTCGCCGAATCCGGCGGGGCGATGGCCGCCTGCACGGCTTTGCATATCAATGTCTTCGGCCTGCACCCGGTGGTGATGCACGGCACGCCCGAACAGAAGCAGCGCATGCTGCCGCCGATCGCGGCCGGCAAGGTCAAGGCCTGTTTCGGCGTGACGGAGCCCAACACGGGGCTGAACACCACGCAACTGAAGACACGGGCCGAGCGTAAGAGCGACCATTATCTGGTCAACGGCCAGAAGGTCTGGATTTCGACGGCCCAGGTGGCCGACAAGATTCTGCTGCTGGCCCGCACCACGCCGCTGGAGGAGGTGAAGAAGCCGACCGACGGGCTTAGCCTGTTCTATACCGACCTCAATCGATCGAAGATCGACGTGCGCGAGATCGAGAAGATGGGGCGCAAGGCGCTGGATTCGAACGAGCTGTTCATCGACGGGCTGGAAGTGCCGTTCGACGACCGGATCGGCGAAGAGGGCAAGGGATTCAAATATATTCTGGACGGGATGAACCCGGAGCGGGTGCTGCTGGCGGCCGAGGCGGTGGGGCTGGGCTTTGCGGCGCTGAACAAGGCGACCGCCTATGCCAAGGAGCGCGTGGTCTTCAACCGGCCGATCGGCATGAACCAGTCGGTTCAGCACCCGCTGGCCAAGAACTGGATGGAGCTGGAGGCGGCGAGGCTGATGGTGATGTGCGGCGCCTGGCAGTTCGACAATGGGCTGAATTCCGGCGCGGCCGCCAACGCCGCCAAGTATCTCGCCGCCGAGGCGGGCCTTTCCGCCTGCCAGAATGCGGTGATGACCCACGGCGGCTTCGGCTATGCCAAGGAGTTCCATGTCGAACGCTATTTGCGCGAAATGATGATCCCCTGGATCGCGCCGATCACCCCCAACCTGATCCTCTGCTATATCGCCGAACGGGTGCTGGGCCTGCCGAAGAGTTATTGAACGCCCCACGAAAATCGCCGAGGCGAGAGTTTTCGGACATTCGAGGCATCCAGATATCACCAATCGTCATACCCGGACTTGATCCGGGTATCCACGCGGTTGAACCTGCACAAAAATAAGTCGTGGATACGCGGGTCAAGCCCGCGCATGACGATATCTAAGTAGGCCTAATACTAAAGCGTTGCCGGTACCCCTGCTTTCGGCCACTCTCCCACACAATAAGGGACGCGGGGGGCAGCATGGGAAATATCGCGCCAGTCATGCCGGAGGTCGATTTCGGAAGCGACCCACTGGAAGATCTCTATGAGCGATTGGCGACCCTGAGGGCGCAGGGCAGCCGCGTCGTGCCGGTGCGCTATATCGGCGAGACGGCCTGGCTGTTGCTGAATTACGACGACGTCACCGAGACTTTCGCCGATGAAAAGCGCCTGCCCGCGGCGGCAGCCTATGAACGCACAGGCATGCCGGCGATGGGGCGCATCCTGACAGCGATGCGCGGCGAACAGCATCGTGTGAACCGGGCGCTGGCGGGCGGCGCGCTGCTGCCCGGGGCGATCCGGCGAGCGACCGAGACTCTGCTGGTGCCGGTCGCCAACGGGCTGATCGATGAATTCGGCGACCGGCGCAGCCTGGACCTCGTCGAGGCCTATACGAGGCGATATCCATTCAACATCATCAGCCGGCTGATCGGCGTCCCGATCGAGGACGAGGCGAAGATCGACGGCTGGCTGAACAAGGTCATCCGCTATCAATGGGAGCCGGAACAGGCCCTTGAAGCCCGCGCCGCGCTCGATGGCTATTTGACCCCGATCGTCGCGGAGCGCCGGCGCAACCCGGGCGAGGACCTGATCTCGCAACTGGTGACGGCGCAGATCGAGAGCCGCAGGCTGGACGAGGAGGAGATACTGTCCTTCCTGCGGCTGATTTACCCGGCCGGCACGGGCACGACCTTCATGACGATGAGCGCGCTGATCCTGGAGGTCATCTCGAACCGGGCGATATACGACCGGCTGAAGGCCCATCCGCTGGACCGCGCCGCGGCGGTGGAGGAGGCTCTGCGCAAAGAAGCGCCAACCACCATGCTGCCGCGCTATAGCGAAACGGCGGTGACGATCGGTGGCGTCGACATTCCGGCCGGGGCGATGATTTTGGTCTGCAGCGGCGCGGCCAACCATGACCCGGCGATATTCCCTGACCCGACGCAATTCTCGCTGGACCGGGCCACCAACCCGCACGCCACTTTTGGTCGAGGCCCGCATTTCTGCCTGGGATCGCATCTGGCGCGGGCGGAGCTGCGCGTTTCGCTGGGGCTGCTGCTGGAGCGGCTGCCGGGGCTGAGGCTGGCGGACGACCGACCAATCCCCTGCGTCGGCACTGTGGTGCGCGGCATCCGCACGCTCCCGGTCGTCTTCGACGATATTCTGCCGCCTATCGCCTATGTGGACCCTGCCCAGAAAGGACCCGCCTGATGGAGCCGCAGCCCTTTACCATTCAGATCGAAGAGTCGGTTCTGGATGATCTGGCCGAGCGGACCGGCCGCACGCGCTGGGCTGCGGACTTCGCCAACGGCGACTGGGCCTATGGCGCGGAGGCGGGCTATCTGCACGAGCTGATCGATTACTGGCGCAACGACTATGACTGGCGTCATCACGAGGCGCTGATGAACCGGTTCGCCCATTTCCGGACCGAGATCGACGACGTGCCGATCCATTTCATCCACCAGCGCGGAAAGGGCCCCAATCCGATTCCGCTGATACTGTCCCACGGCTGGCCCTGGAGCTTCTGGGATTGGCACAAGGTGATCGGCCCGCTGAGCGACCCGGCATCCCATGGCGGCGACCCGGCGGATGCCTTCGACGTGATCGTGCCCGACCTGCCGGGATTCGGCTTTTCATCGCCCTTGAACCGGCCGGGCGTCGATGCGCTGATGACCGCCGACCTATGGCAAAGGCTGATGAACGAGGTTCTGGGCTATGGGAAATTCGCAGCCCACGGCGGGGATTGGGGTGCCTTCGTCACCGCGCAACTGGGCCACAAACATGCCGACCGAATGATCGGCATCCATCTGGCGAACGGCGCGCCGCTCGATTTCTTCCAGACCGGCCTGCCGGGACCCGAGGATTATGCGCCGGACGAGGCCGGGCTGCATGCGCGCACGGTCCATTTCTTTGCCCAAGGCCACGGATATTCCGCGATTCAGAGCACTAGGCCGCAGACTTTGGCCTATGGGCTGACCGATTCGCCGGTCGGGCTGGCGGCTTGGCTGGTGGAGAAGCGGCGGGACTGGAGCGACTGCGGCGGCGTGGTGGAGCGGTGCCACTCCAAGGACGATCTTCTGACCTCGGTCATGATCTATTGGGTGACCCAAACCATCGGCACCAGTGCGCGGTATTATTACGAGGGGGCGAAGAACCCCTGGCGGCCCAGCCACGGCGGCACGCCGGTGGTGAATACGCCGACCGGCATCATCCGATTCGACAACGACGTCTGCTGGTTCCCGCGCAAGATCATGGAGCGGCATTACGACATCAGGCGTTGGACCCGCGTGCCCAACGGCGGCCATTTCGCCCCGATGGAGCAGCCGCAGGTGCTAATCGACGAGCTGCGCGCCTTCTTCCGGCCGCTGCGTCGGACAGTCGCTTAACGGTTCTGACGGAACACGATCCACAGACAGGTTTCGTATTGAGTGCGACGCGAAGTCGCAAACTGCGCCAATCGGCCCCCGCCTATTTGCCAAAGCTGCCTAAGTCGTGATCAGATTCAATTAATGAAAATTTGTGGCGTCGATTTGCGCCCGGGCCTGACAGACACGTGGAGAGGTGACATGAACGAAGCCGACACGATTGCCATCGAAGCCGCCCTGGAATCCAACCCAATGGCCATTGCCGAGGCCGAAAACCATCTGAAAAAGGGCTTGCTGATCCTGAGCCAGGAAATCGGCCTGACCGCGACCAGCAGCATCGTCTCGGGCATTCTGGCCCGCCTACACGGAGAGATGCCCGAAGGCCGGGTGCACTGAAGACGTCAGACCCGTCGGCGCCTTAGAAAAACGCGCTCAACTTCGTTTACTGTGTTTCGACCGCGACGCTGGTTGAGCCGCGAACGGCCCCGAACGAATCGCTGAATTGGACGAATATCCGGTTCACGCCGGGTAAGAAGGGTATCGCCCCGCTCGCACCCGCGAAAATCGAGAAGGTGGGCGTTGCATTTCCGGCGATCGCGACATTCACGCTGGACGCCGCGGGCGAGAGACATGCGGCTGTGACCGGGTCTGTCTGACAGATCGAAAGGGTGAGCGGCAGGGTGGCCGAGCCGCTGTTTGCCGTGGCCGTGATGGCTGTGCCGGCGCCGACATCGACGGTCGCAACCGCAAAGGCGTTCGAGCTTGTTGTGCCGGCAATATGCAGAATGCCGTCGTTGGTGGTCGTCGCGCCCAACGCCACCACATCCGAGGTCGCCACGGTCGAGACCGACAGCAGCAGCGTATTCACCCCGGGCGTTATCGCGGCGTCACCCGCGTTGGTGCATGAGAAGCCCAGGGACACGTTCGTCGGATTGAATGTCGTGGCGGACGAGAAAGCGATGACGAAGCTTTGCGCCTTGTTCGGGGGGTATCGACCGGAGAATTGGCGGTGCCGGTGGGCGCGTTCGTGGCGGAATCGGTGGTCTGATAGGTGAAACCGCCGGGATTTGGGCCGCTGGGGAAGATCGAGCATCCGGTGGCCGTCGTCCCGCCGCCATTGATGATGGTGGCGAAGGCGGTCGCAGTCACCCCTGTTTTGACCGACCGGCTGGATGGCAAGACCGCCGCGGCCAGCGGGCCGGCGACGGGCGGCAAAGGCGCGAAGGTCGCCGTGACGGACGTGGCCGACGAGCGGCCCAAGACAGCGCAGCTGTTCCCGCTGCACGCCCCGCCCCAGCCGGTGAAGCTCCAGCCGCTATTCGGGTTCGCTGTCAGCAGTACCGACCGGCCGACAGAAATGTTGTTGCCGCAGATCGTCGTGCAATCGACGCCTGGAGACGCGCCGATGACCGTACCCTGGCCCTCGACACTCACTAGCAGGTTCTTCGCGGGCTGCGCGAGGCGGCCGATATTGTCCCGATAGGTCTCGGCGAACCACATATTGCCGTCGGGTTCGTCGTCGCATAATCCGTTTCGACCCCTGTCGTCGTAATCCGCCCGATATGGGCCGGCGCACTGGGCACGATACCGTGGTTTCGGCGAACCATAAGGCGCCGTCCGGGCCGACCGTGATTTCTCCGTCGCCGGGAATTGCGATCGGCAGCTGTGTGACCGTGCCGGCTGTTGTGATTCGGCCAACCGTGGACTGCACGCCGCTGACCGCGTTGATGGTGAACCAAAGTGCCCCGTCCGGGCCCAGCGTTATCCGCGACGGCGTGACGCCCGCCGCAACCGGAAATTCGGTGATATCGCCGGCGGTCGTGATCCGCCCTATCACGCCCGCAACCACGGGGCTGCAGGTCTGGCAGCCGCTTTCGGTGAACCACAGCGCGCCATCGGGACCGGTGGTGATGAAAGCCGCGCCGCTGGACACCGAGATCGGAAATTCGGTAATAGCGCCGGCCGTGGTTATGCGCCCTATCGCGTTTGCCCCACCATCGGTGAACCACAAGGCCCCGTCCGGTCCGGGGCGGTGATTCCTTCCGGTGAATGGGCCACTGGAGTCGGAATTCTGAAGCTCGTCAGCGTTCCGCCGGTCGTGAAGTGGCCGATGGTGGTGGGAACGTTGGATTGGGTGAACCACAAGGCGCCGTCCAGTCCAGCCGTAATATCGATCGGCAATGAATTCGCCGCCAGCGGAAACTCGGTAACGGTCTGTGCCTGGGCGGTAGCAGGCACAGCGGCGGCTATTGCCGATGCCAGGACGATTGCGCCCGGCAGCGACTTAATGATCAAACTGCATCTCGCTGGCGACCCCGGCGAAGTTGGTGGCGTCGCTTCGATAAGACTTTTTGTTATAATATACGAAGATACCATGGCGGCCCGGATATGAATAGCAGCTATAAGTTGCCGACCTATTGCCCGGAGATATGCCCGATGGCCGGGCAAACAGGATTGGGTTTGGACCAGCATCGACTAGCCGCACAGCACCGCAAGTTTCTTCCCTGCCACCGCCGCAATCCGCTGCACCACGGCCAGTCGCGGGGATTGGATGACGCCGTGTTCATAGGCCAGCACCGTGAGGTGCGGGGCGAAGGCGGCGATGAGTTCGTTCGGCCTCAGCAGGAATGCGGGGTTGCTGGGGCGGCCGTAAGCCTCGTTGCCCAGGGCGAAGGTTTCGTAGGTCAGGACGCCGCCGTCGATCAGGCTATCGGCCAGAATCGGCAGCAACGGGCGATGCAGATAATTGGTGACGACGATGGCGGCGAAGCGGCGGCCGGGCAGCGGCCAGGGACCGTCCTCGATATCGGCCTCGATCAGGTCGAGGCGCGGGTCGGCGGCAATATCCACCATGCCTGTCGGCGTTCGGTCAACCGCGACAACCGGATGGCCCCGCCCCAGGAACAGGCGCGTGTGCCGCCCGCCGCCGGCCGCCACATCCAGCACCGTGCCGCCCGCGGGCACCAGATCGGCGAAGCGGGCGACCCAGGCGGACGGTGCGGACATCTCGGCATGGGCCGATTCAGGATGATGTGAAGAAACCATCCTGAATCATGCGGCGGCGACCGCGGGGCGTCAAACGATGCGAGCGGGTGGCGGATTAGGAGAGCGCTCGGTTACCGCCTTGCTCTAAACGCGTTGTGGCGGGTCAGGCGCCCCGTCGAGGGGACCCGATCAAAACTCCGTTACGGGCTGACTGGCGTTCCCTTGGGCAGCGTCACGCCCTTTTCACCGGCGATCTGTCGCAGCACATCCGGCCGATCCGAAATGATGCCGTCCACGCCCATATCGATCAGATCGGCCATATCCTTGGGGTCGTTCACAGTCCAGGTTACTACCTGCAACCCCAGACTGTGCGCCTCAGCGACCAAGGCTGCGTCGAGATCTTTATAGTCCGGCGACCAGATGGCGCCGCCGGCCGCCTTGATCGCGGCGGGGACGGACTTGCCGTAGCGCTTCGGATCGAAGCCGGCGGTCCAGGCAGACGGCTTGTCGAGAAAGACATTCGCCTGCTCGCCCATCTGCTGAGTCAGAAAGACGGTCGGGATCGACGGTGCCCTTTGGTGGACCAGCACCAACGTCCGCCAATCGAAGGATTGAACTATCACGCGCCCGGCAAACTTCTCTTTGTCCACCAATTTCAAAAGGATCGTGACAAATTTATCGGGATCGGGCGATTCGTCGGAATGGTTCGGATCGATCTTGGTTTCGATATTGAGCCGCACATGGGTGTTGCCGGATTTGTGCACCAAGGCGAACACCTCAGCCAATGTCGGGATCTTGGTGCCGGTCACGGAAAGCTGATCGGGGAAATGGGCGGCATAGGCGCTGCCCGGGCGGATGACACCCACGTCATAGGATTTCACCTGAGCCAAGGTGAGCGTGACATAGGGGATACCCGGAGCCGGCACATAGACGCCCTTGGCGTCGCGGGCGAGATCGGGATTGAGGCCGCGCTCATGCGACACGACGATCACCCCATCGTTGGTGACCCCCATATCCAACTCAAGCGTGTCCACGCCCATCGTCAGTGCGTTGGCAAAGGACTGCAGGGTATTTTCCGGACGCAGCGCGCGCCCGCCGCGATGGGCCTCGATATCCAACACCCGACCGGAGGCCGGAGGACCGACAGTATCGGATGCTTGCGCCATGCCGGCGATCATAGCGGTAGCCAGCACCGCAAACGACAGGATTCGACGAGGCCTGGAGATGCCATATTTTTCAGAACGAGTCGAGCGGTGCAACGCAAAAAACTGCGCCTTAGCAGTACAATGTTTAGATAATTTGATAACCTTTTGATAAACTATAGTTATAGTACTATGGAACTATACGAACAGAAGGTGTGCGTATAAAGGATAAGCCGACGTCATATCGGTAACCAGTGATTTGGCCGGAATGACCGGAATTCGAGAAAGCTAGGCTGCTCCGCGCATCCTGCGGCGATGCAGCCAGACGAAGCCGGCGAAGAATGCGACGGACAGCGGCAGCGGCAGCCCCCCTATCGTAGGCGAGGGCGCGCCAGACACATCAACATTGTCGATGAACGCCGTTGCGTCCCCTCCGCTGGAGTCGAGCCCCTGAAAGGTGAGCGTATAGGTGTCGCCAGCGACGAGATTGGCGGCCAAAGACTCAGCGCTGAAATTCGCGCCGGGAGTTACGGTGAGGGTTTCGGATGAGACGATCGCACTCGTGGAGTCATTAAGCACGCTGACGGTATAGTTTTGGACGGCGTAGTTCGGGCGAGCCGTGTCGAGCCAAGTGACATCGAACGCGCCGGTGCCGGTTGCGGCAAAGGTCTGCGAGATCGACCCCGTGAACTGGATGCCGGCGACCTGATTGCCTGAATAGCCAGTCTGGAGGCTAGGCGTCGTCCAAGGAGAGTTGTCGGCGATATTGATCAGAACCGCCTGTCCGGAATAGAGCCAGCTATCGAGCAATGCGCTTACATATTCATAGCTGCCCTGCGAGAGCTGAGGCGATTCGAAGTCGCCATTGGTCAACAAATTTTGGGCATGTGCGGGTGGCGACGCGAGCAGACCGAGGGCCAAACAGGCAACAGAAATCGCCGCAGAAATTCGGGCAACGAGCGATGGAATAGAGCGTCGGACGAGGATTTCGGGATGAGGCATGAAAGTCTCGTATCCGCCGGTGCGCGGCGCCGCCGGCCTATTGCGCCGTTCTTTCCGGCGCGATCCCAAAGTCTGAGACGTATCCAGGAACATGAGCGACAAAATATCCTAATTCCGGAACTTTTCATATGAATTCGATGGGCCTTAAAACCCCATAGCATTTTCACATGCTACCGAAGCCGGCGCCGCTCCGATCCCGAACCCTTTTCGCATGAATTTCCGGTTTTAACCCCAAGGCGGACATAGCGCAGCGGCCTTCTATTTGCTAAGGCTGGCCTTATGAGGACGCGTGTTGCAACCTGTGGGTGTGGGCAGCTCAAAGCCATTTGCTTGGGCGAGCCGGTGCGGGTGTCGGTTGTCATTGCTTCGAGTGTCAAAAGCGCACGGGCAGCGTCTTCAGTGTTCAGGCGCGTTGGCCGAATGACCGTGTGGACATCACCGGCGACCACAAGAGTTGGAATCGAACAACCGATAGCGGAAGCCCTGCCACGTATCGCTTCTGTCCGATTTGCGGCTCGACACTCGCTCTAACAAGCGAAGGCATGGGCGGCGTTACGGCAATCCCTGTGGGTGCGTTCGCCGATCCATCCTTCCCGGCTCCGAATTTCTCAGTTAATGAGGAAAGGAAGCACAGTTAGGTTGATGTGCTGGGAGATCAAGTCGAACACATGGACTATGCGCCACAGCCCGACACACATGACCCCGATTAACCACGGAACGGCAATGCCGGGCCGGTAGACATGAACCGGTGGCAGGCAAATCGCTCGAAGGCTTGAGCGGACAGCCCACCCCATTGGAGCAGGCCGCCTTTACCGGCTTTCGCCTGCCGCTCAACTTGCCGACGCGCGCTTGCCCCAGCGAGTTTGCGCGACCGGTTGCTGCGTTGATTTCCTGAGGGTCGATCTCGCGGAGAGCTCGGCGGGCGCCGGCGACCAGCGCCTGCAGGCCAGCATAGTCGTGATCGGGCTTGTCGGCCAGTTGCTGGAAGAGGCCGGTGCGCACCGCCTGGGTCGCGCCGAAGGAATGGTGCGTGGCGAGCTGAATCTGAAAGCGGAAGGGTTGCATGTCTGGAAACAGGCGCGTCTCAACGATCGAGTCCGGGTCGATGCCCTTATGAGCGCGTCCAGCGTCTGCAGAAAGCAACGCACGCTGATGTCATAAAGCGAAATCGCCATGATGGTCCTGCCCGTCCGTCGTGCGCCCGACGCCCGGTCGTCGCGGCTTCGAACTCTAGGCAGCTTGAGAAACGCCGGTCAGAGCCCAATCCGCGCGCCGACCGCCATGCGGATAGGCGCCGGTCAATAATGCGGCGGCGGCGGATGCATTTCTCGCCGAAGGGGGGCGAGATGCGTCACAGGAATGATCACCGCGATCCTCGATGCTTAGGCCCTTCCGATCACACCGTCTGCCAGCCGCAAAACCGCAAGAGAGAGGCCTGGCTTTCTTCGAACTCCCGTCTCGCTCGATCGAGCTTCGATGTAATGATGCGGATCAAGGACAACTCTGATCGAACTGCGTAAGTTTCACTTGAAACGGTCGGAAGGTGCGGTGGAAACAATTCACGACAATGCAAAACCAGGGTTAGAAAAACATCCAAAATGTTGATCTGGATCAATGCCCTGCCATGCTGACATCTTTACTTTTTCTTTATTGTTTGTGCGAGCTGCGAGGAGCGCTTAAAATGGCACTAAATAAATTTGCTTTACCAACACTGCTCATGTTCACCTTACTTGCCGGTGGCACTGCACTGTATCCGGTGTCGTCGGCCATGGCTCAAGAAGACCAGCATGCCGCGGCCGATGCACGGCATAGGGGTGGGCATATCGAAGGGCACATCGCATTCCTGAAGGCCGAATTGAATATCACTCCAGTGCAGGAAACATTGTGGGGTAATGTGGCAGCGGTCATGCGTGCCGATGTTGCGGACTTCGAACATCTGAGACAACAAGGTTCAGCTAAGATCGCAGCACGCCCAACTGCCGTGCAGCATCTGCAAGAGCGGGCTGAATACACGGCGTTGCGAGCCAAAAGCGAACAGCGCTTCCTCGATGCGTTCCGACCACTCTATGAAAATCTGTCGGATGCACAAAAGCAGGTTGCCGATGAACTGCTCGGGCAGTGGCACGAAGAGCCTTAATTCTCAACGGACTCGTCGCGCGAAGAATAAAGGGCCGTCAACCAAGGAGCTCATCCGATCATGACCACCCAATCAATCCGCACAGCACTGAGCTGTACGTTGTTGGCTTTCGGCGGCTACTTGGCTGCTATGCCATCACTAGCTGTGGCGCAAACAGGCGTAGCGGCGCAGACTTGTCAACAATTCACCCAGACGATCACTGTCGCCGGCAAGAGCCAGTTGGGTTATGGTCTTCAGTGCTTACAGCCTGACGGCACTTGGCATGTTGTCACGCCTGCTGGCCTAACGCCGGTTGCGCCGCCGCAGGTCGCGAGTGTCGCCCCATATCCGCCTTATGTCCCTTATAGTGCCCCTTATGACTACGGCTATGTCGATCCCTATTACTATGGGGCTCCCCTCGACTATGGATATCCTTGGTATTTCGGCCCGGATATCGGCATCGGCATCGGCATCGGTCGGGGATGGCATGGCGGCGGTGGCGGCGGTGGATTCCATGGCGGCGGTGGCGGCGGCGGTTTCCATGGAGGTGGCGGCGGAGGGCACGGCCGTTAATCGATTTGATCGCCAAGGCTCACGGAATGGCGGCCGAAGTGGCCAAGGACACCATGCTGACAACATGCTGAGCGTGGCCTTGGGTTATTGGGTCGATCCGGCATGGCTCCCGGTTGGAAAATGCAACTCGCCGGATCAAAGGCTTGCGGCCCGGTGTATACTACTCACGAAGCTGGTGGCCAAAATGGAAATTCGTGCTTACAGTTCACGGGTGAATATGCTCCGACCAAGAAGCGCGGGGCAAATCCTGCTTGCGCTCACGCTCTGTTCTTCATGCGCAATCGACGCTTGCGGCTTCTCCTCTGCCTCATTCTTACATCCATCAATCCAACAAGNNGTGGCGGCGGTGGATTCCATGGCGGAGGCGGCGGTGGTCATGGCGGCGGCGGCGGCGGTGGTCACGGCGGCGGCGGGCACCGTTAGGGAATTACAAAGCTCGGCGATTTCCGGAGCCTAAAGTGTCTCGGCGAGCCAATTGGCAACTTCGTCGTTGCCCACTATCTTCCGTTCGCGGTTCCCACCCGGGGACGGACCCTATGGTGTCGGCCTACGACACGCTTTTGTGATAATCTGGGTAAGCACTCGCTGAATAGCGGATGGGGACGACGATGACTTTCCGGAAAAGTTTCGCCTCTTTAGTCGTGGTCGTGAGTTCGCTGGCGGCGATGTCGTCGGCTTGGGCGGCATGCGATACCAAGCATCAAAATCAGACGCCAAATTCGCGGTACGTGATCTCCGGAGGAGAGGCCTTTGACAAGCAGACCAACCTCACTTGGCAACGCTGCAGCTTAGGGCAGGAGTGGAAAGAACAGAGCGGTTGCGTTGGCGGGGTTGAACAATTGAGCTGGGGCCAAGCAAATCTCCAGGCAAGCGGCTTGTGGCGGTTACCCAGTAAGGACGAACTGATGACTTTGGTCTCAGCCGCTTGTAAGAATCCTTCCGTTAACGATAAAGTATTTCCCAATATGGATCCTGAAAATCTGTGGTATTGGAGTAGTACTCCATACGATAACACTCTCTCACAGTTCGTAAATTTTGGCTCGGGTCACCTCAGCGGTGTCGCTTTCCGCTTAGACCTATTTTCGGTTCGCTTAGTGCAGGAGCCGAAGTAATCCAGCTCGGCAGCCCTACCGGGCACAGGGCTATGAATTTTGCGTTAGCAGTTCAGCTAAAATCAATTTCCCAATGCCCATCGCCGCAGGCGAAGAGGCTCGAGCATGCGCGATGCGGCGGTTTCCATGATTTGGGCCGACTAACTGCTATCGTCTAAAACCTCTCGGTTTTAAGGTCACACGGACGGTCCCTCAATGCCCGGCCCGCAGACTTAGGATGAAACTGATCATCTCCTCCGCCTCATCGGCCGGCAGTTTTGGATTGGGCATATTCACCGAGGTTATTTCGGTCGCGTGTGTAGAAGCGAGGAATACGCGCAGGCTCTGAGCAGTAGTCCCTTGTCGATTTGCGATTGAGAGAAAGGTTGGCGCAGGTGGATTTAGGAGGGGTGTATAGGTTTGATCGGAGGAAACGACGTGGCATGGCGTGCAAAATTTGAGCGCAAGCCGATGTCCTTCCTTAGCAGAATCGCCAACAGCTGAGTCCTGGGCTTTTGCTGCCAATGCTGAAAAACACGCGAGGATAGCGAAGGCGGCTATCCGTGTCCGATTATTCATAACGATCTCCTGCCATTAAGGGCTCCATCGTCGCGACTACTTAGAGCCATGCACCTACATTAGCCAATCGTGTGCGCGGCGATCATTTCGAAAAGGCTTGCACAGGCTCGATGAGCAGGGCCAAACCTACGCTAGATTTTTTGGCCGGCTCCAATAACGCGCGCGGCCGATCATTTGCTCAGCGAACTGATGTAGATTGCCAATTGCTTAAGTTCCTCCGGGGAGAGGGTGATCGGGGACATCTGATGACCTGACGCTAGCGCCGCCGCCAACCGTTTCTCATCCCATATGCCATCGCGCGACATTTTATAAAACGAGCGGGCTTCCATTGTGCCGGTGAGATGACATGAAATGCAGTGCAAATCAGCGACCCTCTCTCCTAGAGGCGTGCCGGGTTCCAGCGAACAGACCTCCCCGGGACCTTTGGGCCTACCGTTGCAAGTGCGAATTTCCATTCGAAACAGCACGTCGGCCACGTTCGCGTCGCGAGACTTTGGGACGTCGCTAAATTCGGGGTCATTAATGACGGCGTGAAGCTGATTTTTCTCATCCTCGCCAAGGTTTTGCAGAAACGGACCATC
Organism: Rhodospirillales bacterium; assembly: GCA_003165335.1. Classification (GTDB taxonomy): domain Bacteria; phylum Pseudomonadota; class Alphaproteobacteria; order BOG-932; family Roseiterribacteraceae; genus BOG-932. The sequence goes on from PLTD01000168.1 coordinate 58,398, forward strand.
TCGCTTCAGTCCGTATTCTTCGGCGAGATAGCGGTAGTCACGATCGGTGAGGGTCGCTGCAAACGAAGCTCCGGCCAACATCGACATGATTGCGAAAGCCAATAAGAAGGCCACCGCCTTCTTTCGAGACGCACCATGAGGGCCAAAGAGATACAAGAAACCCGGAAAAATCATGATCCACTCCAAGTTTCATAACAGTTTGTCGCATGGCGACCACGGCACGATCTAAACGCCGAAGATGCTTCTTTCAGTCGAACTTCCACGTGCCATCAGTGTCACGGCACCTTGTGTAAACATAATGCACCGGGCGATCCGTCTTTTTCGTCATAATCTCGTATGCGATCTCACGACAGGGTCTGGAGGCGATCGTCAACTTCCTCACAAAGGTCACCTTACCAGAACTCCCAGTACTAGGATTGCTCCATTCTGCAAAAGCGCCGTCCATCTTTTGGGGCGCGAGTTTGTGCGCGATCGCATCCTGCATGATCGCAAGATCCTCGGCTGTCAGGCCCAGAAACGGATCAAAAGAAGAAAAGGACGGAGATAAGATCGGCACCTTAGCAAACGCACTCTGAACACCGACGCTCATCGTCAATATCTCGATTATCGAAACGACAGCGAGGTTCCTTAAGATCGAAATCGAGAGCATTTGTGGCTGCCTTTAAGGAGAACCAAAATCTGAGTAGCCCAGCTCTTCATTCGTGTCCGTATGGTCGGTTGCGCGCCTTGACCCAAATCAAACTGACGTCGCGTAGCTGTCTGTTTCCGGGATCGCTCGATCGGCTGCAGGCGTCTGGCTTGGGTTGAATCGAGCCGAACGGCAAAAGTGGAACGAACGATAGGTACGGGTCCGGCTCGATCCAGAGCCGTCGTTCCGCTGCCGGCGAGTCCAGGTCCCCCTTCAAAGGGCGTTGTGGATTCCGGTAGGCGGGCGGCAACTCACCCCAGGTGAATGTCTTTCTGCTTGGTTTCGTCGGCGCCGTCTCCGGCTTTCAATCTGCTGAACACCCCGGTCGACAGAATTGTGAAAACACCTAGCACCAGGAATGCTTCGTGCAGGCCGACAATCGTCTCGCCGGGATTGGATCGCAACGTGTCCGGTATGAACAGCACTGTCGTCAGCCCAGCTGCCGCGACGCCGAAACTGATCGCCAGTTGCTGCATGGTGCTGGCGATCGAGCTTGCATTGCTCGCCTTTTCCGGCGCGACGTCGGCATAGACCAGCGTGTTCATCGCTGTGTACTGGGTCGAGGTGAGCGCGCCGTAGCCAAGGGCCTGCAAGACGATCAGCCAGATGGGCGTCCCGGTCCCGATCGTGGCGAACAGCATCAGCAGCACGCCAAGCATGATCGTGTTCGAGACCAGCACACCCCGATAGCCGACACGATCCAGGACTTTCGGCATGAAGAATTTCGCACTCATTGCTGCCGCGGCCTGCGGCATGATCAGCAGCCCAGATTGAATCGGGGAAAGCCCGAGGCCAAGCTGGTAGAGCAGCGGCAACAGGAACGGCACTCCACCAATTCCGAGACGCGTAACGAAGCTGCCGCCCACGGCAGCAGCGAAAGTGCGGATCCGAAACAGGCCCAGTTGGAGCAGCGGATAATCGGTACGCGCCGCGTGCAGCCCATATCCGAAGATCAACGCAAATGAGATCGCGAGCAATCCAAGCACTTCGCCGGTGTTCAGCGTGTGCTCACCGAAAATCTCCAGCACATAGGAGAGCAGCGCGACCCCGGTACCAAACAGGATGAGGCCAACCAGATCGAGCGGCTTTGTGTTCTGTTCGCGATAATCGGGGAGGTGCATGTAGACCAGTACGAGGCCGGCGATTCCGATGGGGATGTTCAGGAAGAAGATCGCGCGCCAATGCAGATACCCGACAATGAGACCGCCGGCGATGGGACCGAGCATGGGGCCGACCAAGCCCGGAATGGCGACGAAGCTCATGGCGCGAACGAGTTCAGATTTAGGGAAGGTCCGAACCAAGGTGAGCCGGCCGACAGGCACCATCATCGCACCGCCGCCACCCTGCAGGACGCGGCACGCGACGAGCAAGTGAATGTTGCCCGATAGTCCGCACAAGAACGATCCCAAGGTGAAAATCCCGATCGCGGACGCGAATACCCACCGGGTGCCGAACCTGTCTGCCATCCAGCCGCTGATCGGAATGAAGACCGCCAAACTTAGCGTATAGCTCGCCAGCACGGATTTCATGCTGAGCGGCGTTACCGCCAGCGCCTTGGCGATTACGGGAACCGCGGTGTTGAGGATCGTCGTGTCCAGCGATTCCATAAAGAACGCGACCGCGACCAGCCACGGCAGCATCCGCTTGATCGCGGCGGATGGAATTCCTGAAAATGTATCTGTCGCGGTCAACGCAAGGCTTCCTCTCTGCAGCGGACTTGAAGTCTAAACGCTTGTCCCACGTCGAGTTCCCGCCGCACGACCTTTCTATCGCAGCGGGTGCAATTAGGCCGGGCGAGAACGGGTGCGAAACCTGGCCGATGGTGTTCGCCCGCATCGACAGCATAAGCGCGCCTGACACCGACCCGATGCTAACTGAGCGGGCGATCTTTGCCGGCAGTCTTCGACAGGGAAAGCGAAGTCGGCGCGAAGCTGCCGGCACTCCGCCCCCTGAATATCTGCTTCCGGGATTGCCGGACCGGGCCACGAGCGACTGATTCGTGTCGGGAGCGGACTGGCTGCTTTGGAGCTGAGTGGCGCGGGCCAAGGGACTTGTGCGCCCGCGCCAAGTTCAGTTGTCAAAGCTGACGTAATTTGCGCACGCCGCATTTCCTCCCGGTCCCTAAATTCAAATGTGTTCGGTCGATAATAGCTTTGACACCTGCTTTCGAAATCCGCGCATGAATACCGATTGGTATCAAGTAACTACTTGAAATGACCGTTGCTTCGTGAACACAGTTCGTTACGGCTCGCAGAGATCGCTAACGATCCAGCAAATACAGAGCGGAAATGGGGAGGATATCGGTGGGAAAACATAAAATTGCGGGGCTATTGGCCTGCACGGCGGTCGCGGCGCTCTGCCATCCATCCGCTTTGGCGCAGCAGGCCGCCAGTCCGTCGGCATCAACCGGGGGAAACCTGGAAGAGATCGTCGTCACGGCGCAGAAGCGCAGCGAGAATCAGCAGGTCGTCCCGGTCGCGGTGACCGCGCTTAGCCCGGCCACCCTGGCGAACGCCAGAGTCGAGAATGTGATGGATCTGGCCGGCCTAGCGCCGAATCTTTATGTCTTCCAGGGCGCCTCATTGAACGGCAGCAATTCGACCCCGTGGCTGACCCTGCGCGGCATTGAGGCCAACAATACCGGCACGGTACAGACGGACAGCGGCATCGGCATGTATGTCGATGGCGTTTATCTCGCGCGCGCCAGCGGGCAGGTGTTCGACCTCGCCGACGTCGAGCAGATCGAGGTGCTGCGCGGGCCCCAGGGCACGCTCTTCGGGCGTAACTCCGTCGGCGGCGCCATCAACTTCATCACCAAGGACCCAACCGGCAAGTTTGGCGTCACCGAAGACCTGTCGTTCGGCAATCTGGGCGAGTTTCGCAACAAGACCATCGTCAACTTCGACGAAATCGAAGGGTTGCGGATCGCCATCACGTATCTGCACTCACAGAACGATGGTTACGTTAAGAATTTGGACGCCGGTCACTATATCGATCCGTCGGCGCTGACGTTCGGCGCTCAAGGCCCGGGATATTCGGCGCGCAATCTTGGCTCGTCGAACGTCGACGCATTCATGGCCTCGCTCCGCTACGATCCGCCCGCGGTCGAGGGGCTGACCCTCAAATACAGGTTCGACTATACCGGGGAAGACCAGACGCCACCGCCAATCCAAATCCTGGAGGTCGGGTCATATGCATATCAGCTCTACCCCAAGCCGTACGGACTTGGCCTGTATGGTGCCTATGCTAGGGGCACGATCGTCGTCAGCCCGACTCCGCAATACGCGGTTTCCAACTCTGAGGCGATCCCGATTCATCTGAAATCCTGGGGCCAGAGCCTTACGACCGAGTACGCGCTTAACGACGCCATTCAGGTCAAGGATATCCTCGCCTATCGCGCACTGTCGCAAGATTTCGTCAGCCAGTTGGACGGCGGCAACGCCCTCAATGTCGCGCCCGGCGTCGATTTCCTACCCTTTACCAGCTTCGGCAAGGTCGACCAGCATCAGTTGAGCAATGAGTTCGACGTCAACTTCAAGTCTGACTATGTGGATGTGACGGCGGGGCAACTCTATTTCTATGAGCAGTATCATTACCCCAACGGGTACGTCCCCTTCGCGGTCGCGCCCGGCGGCCTTCTTCCGGCTGGTGGGACGATCGGCGATGGCACGGCTACCAGCATCGCTGAATATGCCCAGTTGACGGGGCATGTCCTGGACAATCTCGACATCGTCGGCGGGCTTCGTTACACGCGCGACGACAAGCAATCGCGCTATCCACTCACGCCTCAGTATTCCGCTGAAGCCATCCACCAGCGAGTCGATTGGCTGGCCGGCGTAAACTACCGGCCGACCGACAATATTCTCGTCTACGGCAAGGGAAGCTCAGGCTATATCTCCGGCGGATCGGACAATGGCACCAGTTTTGGACCTGAATCGATCACCCAGTTCGAGGTCGGGGAGAAGGCCGACCTGCTCGACAAGCAACTCAGGGTCAATACCGCGGCCTTCTGGTCGGACTACCGGCATTACCAAACCTTCGACTTCAATCCGGCGGACTGCAACGGCGACGCTGCCGGCTGCATCGTGAATGCCGGCGCCGAGCGGATCTGGGGGCTCGAATCTGAAATTACCGCCGTACCGACGGAGCGCCTTCTGCTGTCGTTGAATATCGGCATTACCCGGTATTCGGTGGATCCCAACGGGAATCCGTCAGCCATCCCCGAGAATCATGCCCCCAAACTGCAACTGGGTGCATCCGGCCAGTATGATTTCCCGGATTTCCGGGGGATGACGCCTTCGGCCAGAGTGGAAGTAAACTATATGGGCCTGGTGAACTGGGGAACGGACGCTACTGCCGCCCCAGGAGGGATATCGACTTTCGTGACGCCGGCGCAGGTGATCGTGAATGCGCGTGTCAGCCTGGGGGACATCGCGTTGGGCCCGACGACGGGCAAGGTATCGCTATGGGGCAAGAACATAACCGACCAGCGCTATATCTCCGAAGTGCTGCCGGGAGCGGTGATCGGCTTTGTCGACGCCAACGTCTCACCGCCGGCAACCTATGGCGTGGACCTCTCACTCAAATGGGGCGCGTCCTCCGCCCCGGCTGAAACGCCCGCGGCTTATACACCGCCGCCAATTCAGGCTCCGGCGCCTGCTCCGCACAGCTATCTTGTGTTCTTCGACTTCAACAAGTCGGACCTGACGCCGCAAGCAGTCGAGATCGTCGACACCGCGGCCAAGAACGCCGGGCCGGCAAAGGTGACCCAGCTTACCGTGACAGGTCACACGGATACCGTCGGTTCGGACGCATACAATATGCGTCTATCCCGCCGCCGGGCGGAATCGGTCGCGGCGGAGCTCGAGAAGGATGGCATCCCGTCATCCGAAATCTCAATCGTGGCCAAAGGCAAGCGTGACCTGCTGGTCCCGACCGGCGACGGAGTCCGCGAACCGCAGAACCGTCGCGTCCAGATCGTCTATGAAGGTGGCCCGACCTCGTAGGCGGCTCACAGCTAGAAGCTTGGGCCCGTATGGGCGACCGGGTGCACGGTCGTACTTAAACCCGGGCTTCTGGCGACTGACTTTGGTCGGAAGCAGAAGTTCAAACTGACCCGACCAATCTCCAGGACAAACGGAGCCTGGGGCCCTGGATTTCTTCGCTTTGCTCGCAAAGACGGTGACGACAACTTTCATCGCACGCCGCCTAATAATGCGGCGGCGGGGGTTCGGGGCCCTCGGGGGCGCCGGTGCTGTTCTCGAAATCACGCATCTGTTCGTTGAGCCGGGTCAGGCGGAAGGTCAGATCTTCGATCTGTTTCCACTGGTCGGCGATGGTCGAACTCAGCTCCTCGATCGTGTGGTCCTGATGCGCGATGCGGATTTCCAGCCCGTCGATGCGCTCAGCCAGTATTTCGGTCTCAGTCATGGGGCGGTTCCTGTGCGGCGACGGCGGGGTGGATCAATCATATCATAAGCGCCGGTTTGGGTAGTTTCACCGCCTGAGTTTGTATTCGGACGCGGGGCGATGGCGCATGGACGGTCATATTTCCGATAACACCGCCGTATCGCCGAAGTGGGAGGATGCGCGGGTCATGCCCGGCTCAAGATGACCCAAGGTGACTAACATCCGCCATTCGCATGAAAATGCCGTGTTCCCGCCTAGGTCAAACCCGCATAGAGCGGCGGTCATGATTCCACCCGCCCTGCCCTGTGCGCCACCGGATGCCGCCGTCATTTCGGGCCGGCTGGTCGACATCGAGCGGGTGGATATACCGCGCCACGCACCCGGACTTTGGGCCGCGGTCGGGGCGGACGCGAAGCTGTGGAGTCTGATCTCCCCCGGGCCCTTCGCCGAGCAAGCCGACTTTGCCGCCTGGCTGGGCGACAGGGCATCGCGGGCGAGCGACAGGCTGTATGCGATCGTCGACAAGGTCAGCGGGGAGACGACCGGCCAATTCCATCTGTTGAACGTCAATCAGGCCATGGGCACGGTCGAGATGGGGCTGGTCTATGGCCGAGGACTGGCGCAGCGCACCCAGGCGACCGAGGCGTTCTTTCTGCTGGCCCGCTATGTGTTGGAGGATTTGCGCTTTCGCCGGCTGGAATGGCGCTGCGGCCCGGACCATACGGCATCGCGCCGCGCCGCGGACCGTTACGGCTTTACCCTGGAAGGGGTCGCGCGCCAGACGATGTGGACCAAGGGCCGAAGCTGGGACACGGCGGTCTATTCATTGCTGGACCATGAATGGCCGCAGGCCTCGGCCCGCCTTCAGGGCTGGCTATCGCCGGAGAATTTCGACGCCGACGGGCGGCAGTTGAGGGCGCTTAGGTCGGATTGAATGGCGGGGCCCCAAAGATAAGACTTATCCGCGGATTACACAGATTAAGAATTTCGCTGCGCGGCTTTGTGACGCCGAAGGCGGTAAGACCCGGATTTAATCTGCGCTAATCTGCGGATAGATCCTGCTTGCCGGGGCGGCGTTACCCCAGCCCGTAATGCACCACAAACAGGATGGCCAAAATCGCCATCGGCCAGCCGATCTCGCGGTAGCGGCCGGCAAGAAGCTTGATGCCCACATGGGCGATGAAGCCCAACGCGATGCCGTTCGAGATTGAGAAGGTGAGCGGCATGGCCAGGGCCGTGACCAGGGCTGGGGCGTAATCGGTGGCGTCGTCCCAGGCGATTTCGGTCAGGCTGCGGACCATCAGACAGGCGACGAAGAGAAGCGCCGGGGCCGTCGCATAGGGCGGCACGCTGCCGGCCAAGGGCGCCAGGAACAGGCTGACGAGGAAAAGGGCTGCGACGGTGACGCCGACGAGCCCGGTGCGGCCGCCGGCCTTAACCCCGGCCGCGCTCTCAATATAGGACGTGACCGGAGAGGTGCCGAGCGCGGCACCCGCCAGGACCGAGAGCGAATCGGCCATAAGCACCTTGCGCAGCCGGGGCAGCGAGCCGTCGGGCCGAAGCAAGCCGGATTGATGGGCGACACCGATCAGCGTGCCGGTCGAATCGAACAGATCGACGAAGAAGAAGGCGAGAATGACGGCACCGGCAGAGAGGCTGAAATTGCTCCTGAGGTCCATCGCCAGGAAGGTGGGGCCAAGACTGGGCGGCAGGGAAAAGACACCGCCGAAGGGCGAGATTCCGAGCGCGATCCCGGCGACGGTGACGCCCAGCACCGATATCAGAATCGCGCCGGGCACACGCCGCGCGTCCAGTGCCACCATCGCCACGAACCCCAAAGCGGCCAGAATGACCGAGGGGGAGCGCAGATTGCCCAGCGTGACGAACGTGTCCTTGTCGGCAACGACCAGCCCGGCGTTCTTGAGCGCGAGCAGCCCCAGAAACAGCCCGATACCAGCGGCGATCGCCATTTTCTGCGACCGCGGGATGCCGCCGATAATCCATTCCCTGAGTGGGGTCAGGCTGACGATCAGGAACAGAATGCCGGAGAGGAAGACCGCGCCAAGCGCGACCTGCCAGGGCTCGTGCAGGCCGATCACCACGCCATAGGTGAAATAGGCGTTGAGCCCCATGCCGGGGGCGAGCGCGATGGGATAGTTGGCATAGAGCGCCATGATTAGCGTGGCCAGCGCCGAGGCCAGGCAAGTGGCGACGAACACCGCCCCCTTGTCCATGCCCGCATCCGCCAGAATCAGCGGATTGACGAACATGATATAGGCCATGGTCAGAAAGGTAGTGAACCCGGCCGTAACCTCTGTCCGGACTGTGCTGCCCTGAGCGGTGATGGAGAAGAATCGGTCCATCGGCGGATGGTGCATGATCAGCCGTAGTATGGGTAGAGCGCAGCGAAGCCCATAGACAAAATGGATACAGCAAGGCGCCAAGACACCAAGTTAAAGTCGGAAACCCAGTTTGGAATGACCCCCTAGGGTGAAACCTTCCCGTCCCTTACCCAGCCGGCGGGAACTGCGATGGGGAAATCCATCAGCATCTGGGCGTGAGCCTTGCCCTGCGGGTCATAGCGCAGAGAGGCGACGCCGCCGCCGCCGAGCGAGGCGTTGAGGATGAAGTTGAAGCCGTTCAGCCCCGGCCAGTCGTAACGTTCGACCGTGCCTTCGACCACATGCGCCATATAGTTCTTCACCGCCTCGGGCGTCAGTTGCCCGGCGATGAGGTCACGGTACTCAGGCTTGCGGGCCAGGATCGCGATGTTGCTGAGGTTGCCCTTGTCGCCGCTGCGCCCATGGGCGAGTTCAACTAGTGGTACCGTCTTGGTGGCACCCGAGGGCGCAGAGGTCGGCGCCGCAGGCTTGGGCTGATAGGGCGGAACAGCCTGGCCTTCGGTCGAGACCGAAACCGGGATGGTCTTGCCGTCGAGCTCGACCGAGATCTTCACCCGGGCCTTGTCCAGCAGGAAGGAATAGAGGCGCAGCACCGGCTGCACACTGGGGCGGCCGCCGGCGAAGCCGGAAATGCCCTGGCCCATGCCGGTGGCGGCAGGTGCGATCTCACGTGTGAAGATATCGACCGCCTTCTTGTCCATGTGACGCACGCCGACCTTGAGGATGACCTCACGCACCGACCGCGCCCGGCCGTGCGGGCCGTATGTCGCCTCTGCGCCCAGCACCTCGATCGAGGTGTCGACATAATCGCCCAGCCCTTCGCGGACGAAAATCAGGCTAGTGCGTTTCAGGATCGCCTCGCCCATCGCCTGGGCCTTCTCGGCGGCGTCGATGCCGTTGACCATCAGGGTAGCGATCGAACGGAAGCCCTCGGGGTAGGTGGCGCTGACCTTATAGGTAGGGGTCGGGGCCTTGCCGCGAACGTTTGTCACTTTGACACGGTCCTTGCCGACCTGTTCGACACGGACGCCCGACAGATCGCAAACCACATCGGGCAGGATGTAGTTGGCCGGGTCGCCAGTCTCATAGGTGATCTGCTCGGCCACGGTCTGGGTCGAGACCAGACCGCCGGTGCCGTCCGGCTTGGTGACGATGAAGCTGCCGTCGGCGGCGCATTCGGCGATCGGGAAGCCGATATTGTGCCAGCCTTCGGCGACCAGCCGCCAGTCGGTGAAGATGCCGCCTGTGGCCTGCGGACCGCATTCGATGACATGGCCGGCCATGGTGCCGGAGGCTAGTTTATCAAAATCGGCCGCGGTCCAGCCGAATTCATAAATCAACGGCCCCAGCGCCAGCGCGCTGTCGGCGGCGCGGCCGGTGACGACGATATCGGCCCCGGCAGCCAAGGCGGCCGCGATCGGAAAGGCGCCGATATAGGCATTGGCGGAGACGATTGTCTTGGGCAGCGGTGCGCCGCTCTGCACTTCCTTGACGCCCTCGGCCCGCAGTTCCTCGATCATGCCGTGGATATCGTCGCCGACGATGGCCGCGACCTTGAGGTTCACGCCCTGATCGGCCAGCACCTTGGCGACGGCGTCGCGGCAGGCGAGCGGATTGACGCCGCCGGCGTTGCACACGACCTTGATGCCGCGCTCGGCAATTTCCCGGGCGTAAGGACCGATGAACTGGGACACGAAATCGGGCGGATAGCCCATGGCCGGGTCCTTCGCCTTGGCCCGGGCCAGCAGCGACATGGTGATCTCCGCCAGATAGTCCATCACCAGGTAATCGACCTGGCCGGACTTCACCAACTGCCGCGCGCCCTCGGGCGTATCGCCCCAAAAGCCCGACGCCCCGCCCAAGCGGACGATTTTATCGCTCATCGCACATGCCCCAATTCAGCTTGGTCAATCTTACTTTGCGGTAAAGCCGCCATCGACCGGAATGGCGACGCCGGTGATATAGGCGGATTCGTCCGAGGCCAGGAACAGCGCGGTGTTGGCGATATCCTCAGGCTTGGCAACGCGGCCCAGCGGAATCATGCCGACGAAGCGCTTTTGCGTTTCAGCCGCCTGATCGTCGCTGGCGTTACGGCCCATGAAGCCGCGCAGCATCGGCGTTTCGGTCAAGCCCGGGCAGATCACATTGACGCGGATCTGCTCAGGCCCATAGCGCAGCGACAGCGACTTGCCGAGGCCAACGACGGCGAACTTGCCCGCCGAATAGAGCGGCGAAAGCTGAGACCCGACGATGCCGGAGATGGAAGCGGTCAAAATCACCGAGCCGCCGCCGCGCTTGCGGATATGCTTCACCGCCTCGCCGACCGTCAGGTAGCAGGACCGCACATTCAGCGACATGGAGAGTTCATAGTCGGCCAGGTCGATGTCCTCGACCACGTCAGTGCCGGGAATGCCAGCATGAGCCCAGAATATATCGATGCCGCCCAACTTATCAGCGGCGGCCGCGATGGAGCCGCGGCATTCTTGAGCGTTCGTCAGATCGGCGCGGAGCGCGCAGGCTGTGCCGCCGGCGGCCTTGATCTCTTCCGCGACCTGGATCGCAGCGGCTTCGTTGATGTCGATGATCGCGACCTTGGCGCCCTCCTTGGCGAACAGCAGGGCCGCCGCCCGCCCCATACCCGACGCACCGGCGGTGATGACCGCCAATTTTCCCTTCAATCGCACGCTGCTTCCCCTGTCTTAAGGTTCGTTGGCCCGACGCTTATTGAGCGTAGGCGTCGGCATAATTGCCGGTCAGATTAATGATCGTGGACTTGGTTTCGAAATAAGGCTCAAGCCCTTCCGAACCGTTTTCACGGTTGAGGCCGCTGATCTTGTAGCCGCCGTAGGGGATGTTGTAGCGCAGATAGCGATAGGTATTGACCCAGACCATGCCGGCCTGAATTTGCGCCGCGACGCGATGGGCGCGGCCGACATTCTGAGTCCAAAGACCGGCGACCAGTCCATATTCGGTGTCGTTGGCTATGGCGACCGCCTCTTCCTCGGTCTTGAACTTGATGACGCCGACGACCGGCCCGAAGATTTCCTCCCGAGCGATCCGCATCGAGTTGGTGACATCGGCGAAGACTGTCGGCTTTACGAAATAGCCGTCGCCCATCGAATTGATCCGCTCGCCGCCGACGACCAGACGGGCGCCTTCGTTGCGGCCGATATCGAGATAGCGCAGCGTCTTCTGGAGCTGTTCGTCGTGGGCTTGCGGCCCCATCTGGGTCGAAGGGTCCAGCGCATTGCCGATCCGAACGCGGGTCGAGCGGCTGGCGATTTCATTCACGACCTTGTCGTAGACGCTTTCATGAACCAGCAGGCGGGAGCCGAGCGCGCAACTCTGGCCACAGAGCGCGAAGGCGCTGTGGGTCGCGGCATTGATCGCCTGCTCGAGGTCGGCGTCGTCGAAGATGATATGCGGGGACTTGCCGCCGGTTTCGAACGACAGCCGCTTCAGGTTGACCGACGCGCCCTTCATGATCTCCATCGCCGTGCGATGCTCGCCGGTGAAGGAAATCTTATTGACGCCGAGATGACCGACCAGATGGGCGCCGGCCGTGGAACCCAGACCCGGCACGACATTGATGACGCCGGGCGGCACGCCGGCTTCCGCCGCCAGCTTGGCCAATTCGAAAGCGGTGATCGGGGTCTGCTCGGCCGGTTTGATGACCATTGTGCAACCGGCAGCCAGGGCGGGCGCCATCTTCCACATTACGGTCTGCAGCGGTGCGTTCCAGGGCGTGATCATACCGACCACGCCGACGGGCTCGCGTGTCGTATAGACATGGACCGACGGGTCCAACTGGATGTTGCGGCCGCTGATGTTCGCCGCCAGACCCGAGTAGTAATAATAATACTGCGGGTGCCCGGCGATGCCGGCCCGGCTGTCGCGGATCGGCATGCCGTTGTCGCTGGATTCCAATTCCGCCAGACGCCCTGCATTGGCGGCATAGAGGTCCCCCAACCTGCGCAGGATATTTGAACGGTCCGTTCCGCTCATCTTGCGCCAGGGGCCTCGGAAGGCCTCGTTCGCCGCAGTCACGGCACGATCGATGTCCGCCGTGCCGGCATAGGCGGCAGTTGCCCATTCCTTGCCGGTCGAGGGGTTGATCGAGGCAACGACCTCACCATCCGTAGGCGCGACCCATTCGCCGCCTATGAACAGCTTCTCATGACGCAGCAAATCTTCGGACATTTCCCATTCTCCCAATAGCGCGCAGGGCTGCCCCCTATCGCGCAGAACTGATTAGCGGCCTTTCCAGACGGGCGCACGCTTTTCGGCGAAGGCTCTCGGACCTTCCTGAGCGTCCTCACTGAGATAGGCGGAGTCGAATGCGGCACGCGCGGCCTCGAGCGCAGCAGAGCGGCCCATCTCGGTCGCCATATAGACCGACCGGCGGCAGGCCTGGACAGTCAGGGGGGCGTTGGCTGCGATCAGGTTCGCCATCTTCAGGGCTTCATCCAGCAGGTCGGCCAAGGGCACGACCTTATTGATATAACCGAGTTCATACAGGCGCTGAGCGGGGAACGGCGCCGCGGTCAGTAGGATTTCCATCATCACGCGCTGCGGCAGCATGTGGATCAGCGGCGTCGCCCAGGGCGAACCGCGACCGACTTTGGCCTCGGTGATGCCGAAGGTCGCGTGGTCGGCGGCGATGCAAAGGTCGCACATTTGCGAGATCAAAAAGCCACCGGCAAAGGCGACGCCATTGACGGCGGCGATGGTCGGCTTGGTGACGACGACATTGTCGCCGATCACAGGAACCAGACCGCGCGGCGGAATGCGCAATGTCGTCGCGCTCATTTCCTTCAAATCCATGCCGGCGCAAAACGCCTTCTCACCGGTGCCGGTCAGGATCGCGACCTTGGCTTCCGGGTCCTTCTCGAAGCGGTCCCAAGCATCCCACAGGCCCTGGCGGACAGCGATGCCCAGCGCATTGCGGCGATCGGGCTGATTGATCGTGATGACTGCGACCTGGCCCTTCATTTCGTACAAAACTGCGTCCGACATCCCCTAGTCCTCTCTAGCATGCCGCCCGGCGAGCCCCGCTCAACCGGTTCACGGCGGTGGACACCTATGTGCAGTTTGATGAACGGAGTCAACCGACCGCGACCGGTTTTTGAGTGACGCTCAGCGCACCGAATTCGCAGTATAGGCGCGCACCGCGTCACGCATCATCGGGCCGAGATCGGCCATCCGCCGCTCCATCCGAAAAGTCGGCCCGGCGACCGCCAACGACAACGGACGTCCGGCCAAGGGCAGCATCACGGCCAGCCCCAGCACATCGGGCGTGAATTCCGTCGCTCCCTGGAACCAGCCCTGGGATAATCCCCGCGCAATCTCCGCTTCGACCGCAGCGATGCTCATCGGTGAGGACGGTTGGTATCGTTCGAACTTGATCTTTGCCAACAGGCTCTGCCGTTCAGATGGGGAATATTGAGCCAAAATCGCCCTGCCGGTTGCCGTGGCGTGGATGGGCAAGCGCTTTCCCACCTCGGCGAAATAGCGAATCACCGAATCGGATTCGACAACGTCGAGAAACACCACACGATCGCCGGCCGGTGCAGCGACATGCACCGTCTCGCCGGTATCCTTCGCCAGGTCGAGCAGCAAACGATGCAGCGACGGCGGAAGCGGCTCCGCCTCGGCGACGGCACGTGACAGTACGAGCCAGCGGGGAGTCGGATAATAGCCGGCACGCGGCCTGGGTTCGTAGAGAAATCCCCGCTCGACCAACGTCCCCACCATGTTGAAGGTGCTGGAGCGCGGCCAGCCGAATTCCTGCGCAATCTCCGATAGGGTCGCGGGTCGCCTGATGCGCGCGAAATACTCGAGTATGTCGAGCACATTTGCGGCTTGTTTGACGATCATTTCTGGGCGCGCGGCAAAGTCATGGGCGGAACATACCGACCGGTTGTGGAACGGCAAGCCTCGCGGGTACAACCGGACCATGCTGGTCATGGAATTCGCCTTTATCGGCCTGTCGGCAATCTGGTGCCTGCTCGCCATCCATTATTCCGATCCGTCGGCGGGCTCGGACAGGCGCATACGGCGCAAAACGGCGTTAGCCGCCTGTGTCGCGATTCCGGCCCTGTCGATTGTCTTTCTGCCATCTGGCACGGCGACCGTCATTTCAGCCGCCATTCTGGCGGTCACTCTCATCTGGTTCGTGCGCCTGTCGCCGCATGATCGCGGCGATTGGGAAACCGAATATGCGCGCATGCCCGAGGTCGAGGAGGATGGGAACCTGATCAAGGTCAAGGGCGTCCGCGATTTCAGATATCGCAGCGTCGAGGATGTGATTCCAGCCTATTACGATGACGCCTACGACACCGACAGTGTAACCAGTATCGACCTTATCTGCTCATACTGGTCGGGCCGCGCGATTGCGCATGTGTTCCTCAGCTTCGGCTTCGCGGACGGGCGGCACGTGGCGATATCGGTCGAGACGCGGCGGCGACGGGGTCAGCCTTATTCGACCATCGCCGGCTTCTTCCGGCACTATCAATTGATCTTCGTGGTCGCCGACGAGCGCGACCTGATCGGCGTGCGTACCGACATCCGTCGGGAAGAGGTCTATCTCTACCAGCTGCGTACGACCGCCGACGAGCGCAGACGGCTGTTCCGCGGCTATATGGAGCGCGCCGCCAAGCTGGCGCGGGAGCCGGAATTCTACAATACCGTCTTCAATAACTGCACCAGCAACATCGTCTCGCTGATCGATGGCGGCCTGCCGCGGGGTGAGCGCCTGGGCATGAGTTGGCGGCTGCTGTTCAGCGGCTATGCCGACGAATTCGCCTATGACATCGGCCGTCTGAAAAGTCGGACGACGTTCGCCGAGTTGAAACGGCGAAGCCTGGTCGTGCGCCAAGCGAATGCGGTGATCGGGGCGGATTTCTCGGCCGCTATCCGATCGGGATCTCCGGCACTGCCAAGCGCGATGAGCGCAACCCCGTCAGCGCGATCAGGCTGATCAAAGCCGCGACGCCGAGATAGAGGCCGACGAACGGCAAGCCGCCGCGATCAGCCAGGCCCTGCGCCAAGATCGGGGCCAGCGCGCCGCCCAATATGCCACCGACACTGAAGGCCAGCGAGGCGCCGGTATAGCGCACCCGCGCCGGGAACAGCCCGGGCAGCCAGGCGCCGATGGGCCCATAAGTAAATCCCATCATCAGCAGAACCAGCGCCAGAAACAGGAAGATGAGGGCGAGCGACCCGCTGCCCATCATCGGCGCCAGCAGGAAGCCTGCCACGATCGTTCCCGCACAGCCGGTCATGAGCACCCGGCGCGCTGCGAACCGGTCGGCGAGATAGCCTGCGGCGACGATGCCCACGCCCAAGAATACGATCGCGCCCAGCTGAACCTCTAGGAATGCCGAGCGGGCGTATCCCAGATTCGTCGTGCCATAGCCGAGTGCGAAGGCCGTCGCGAGATAGAAGATCGCGAAGCAGACGACGACCGCGAAGGTGCCGCCGATCGTCTGGCGCGGAAATTTGCGCAGCACCTCCGCCAGCGGAACGCGTGGCGGTGGGGCCTCGGCCAGGGCCGCGGCGAAGGCCGGGGTCTCTGTCAGCTTTAATCGCACCCAAAGACCGAGGGAGACCAGAAGAACGCTGGCGAGGAACGGCAGGCGCCAGCCCCATTCCTGAAACTGGGCGGGCGTCAGCATCAGACCGAGCAGGAGAAACAGCCCGTTCGCGGCGATGAACCCGACCGGCGCGCCCAATTGCGGAAACATGCCGAAGCGCGCCCGCCAACCCGGCGGCGCGTTTTCGACCGCAAGCAGGGAGGCGCCGCCCCATTCCCCGCCCAACCCAAAGCCCTGGCCGAAACGCAGGATGCACAGCAGCAGAGGGGCAACCCAGCCGGCAGTCGCATAGGTGGGGAGGAACGCAATCGCGGTGGTCGACCCGCCCATGATCAGCAAGGACGCGACCAGCGTGGACTTGCGCCCGATCCGGTCTCCGAAATGGCCGAAAAAGACCGCTCCCACCGGTCGGGCAACAAACGCCAGTCCGAAACTCGCATAGGCGGCCATCAGTTGAGCGGACGGCGAAGATGACGGAAAAAAGAGCGGCCCAAACACGAGCGAGGCTGCCGTGGCGTAGATATAAAAGTCGTAAAACTCGACCGCAGTCCCGATAAGGCTGGCCAAGAGAATATGTGCGGTGGGCGTGCGCGACGCCTCTGTTGTTGCCATTTCCTGTCCAGCCAGCCTAGTCGACGTCGTTGATAGGGCACAGTCGCCGGATGTGCCAATGCCCAAAGCAGTTGCCACGACATACTGCCGGTCGTCCTACCTTCCAATTCGGCCTTTCCGATTGGCGAAAAACCGCAGACACTTGCACCTATATTCACATCGATTCGAGTCGGTCATGAGCGAGATTACCGTTCCCCAAACAAAACTGACCCGCGAGGGCTTGTTGAAGTCGCTCCACCTTGGGCGAATCCTCAAGATCCCGCCCGATATGCCCGCGGTTCTGGAAATCGCGCACAAGATGAAGGAAGCCGGCGACATCCAGCCCTATTCGCCGCGCGGTGAAAACGCATTCTGCCTGACTCCCGGTGGCCTGGCAGAAGCGGTCAAACTTTATGGACCGGTCATAGCGGAAATTCCGATGGCGACAGAGCTGGACCTCGCCATCCCCGATCTTTCAAAGTCCGCCGCCGGAGCCGCCAAGGACGACCAGCTCGCCGAGTTTGCCCGCGCACTGCGCCTGCGTTTTCGTTATATTTCTGCGTCGGACGAATTGTCGGACCCGACCTCGGTCATTCATGGCGCAGACAACAAGGAGCCAGTCTTCGTGCTGCGCGGCCGCGACATGCTGTCGGGACAGGTCGTGGGTTGGTGGATATGGCTAGCCCAGAATCGCGGCGTCGGCGAAGACAAGATCGACCGGGCGCGGGTTCAGCAATCGGCGCTGATCAACTGGGCCGAGAAAGCCTTGCCGCAGACGGGCCGGCGCCCCGAGCATGTTCAGACGGCGGACGAGCAGTTCGCCCTGCCCAGTTCGACCCTGAAGCGCGCGCACCCCGACGAGCCGGTATTCGTCCTGCGCGGCGCCGACGTGCTGGCGGCAAAGACCGTGGAATATTGGGCCTATCTCGCGCATCTGAATGGATCGGATGCCGCGACCATCACCGGCGCGCTGAAGATCGCGCGCGCCATGCGGGATTGGACCCGCAAGATGATCCCGGGCACGGTCAGCCTGAAGCGGCTGGCCGAGGCGGATGTGGACGGCTGAGTGCCGCACCCGAGTTGTGCTCCGCAGGGCGGCTACCTATCTGTGAGTCTTGTTAGTTAGAGATGTCCGGCTGCCGGGCATCCGGTTCGGAGTCGCTCAAATGTCCATCATCGCCTCGGGTCGATCGAAACCCGGTTTCGGGATTGCCAAGCTGTTTGCCACCGCGGCCTTCGCGCTCGGTATTGGGTTGTTCGCGTCCGGTCCGGCGGCGCTGGCGCAACATAGCGGCGGCGGTGGATCGCACGGCGGCGGAGGCGGAGGTTCCCATGGCGGCGGCGGAGGGTTTCACGGCGGGGGCTTTCGCGGTGGATACGGTCGCGGCTGGGGCGGATTTTATGGCGGTTTCTATCCGGGCTACGGCTTCGGCTTCGATCCCTTTGACCCATTCTGGTACGATTATTACGGTCCGGCGCCGCTGGCCTTTGGCCCGGTACCGTTCGGCTATGCGCCGCCGCTTGAGGCCTATGGCCCGCCGCCGATCGACTATTATCAGCAGCCGCAATATTCCGCGCCGATCACGTCGGGCGAGGGTCTGCCGACCGACAATAGCCGGGGCTTTTATACTTGGCAGCTTGGCGTCGAGAACGGGTCCTGCAACCGGCACTATCTGCAGCAGATCGCGGGGAACCTGACGGGCGCCACGCCGGCCAGCCTTCAGCGCGGCGCCAAGCTGGGCGGAATCGCGGTGATGCCGGTCATCGGCGGGCGCATCGGCCCGCGCCTGGACTTTACCGACCAGGCCTGCGCGACGGAGACGCTGGAACATACACAAACCGGGACCACAGTGCGGTGGCAAACCGAAGCCGGCATTCCGGTCACATTTCTGGTGACACGGACCTACGATTCCCAAGACGGAAAACCGTGCCGAGATTTTGAGGCTTCAGCTCAATTCGGCAGCCATACCGATACGGTTCGCGGGGGCGCTTGCAAGTTTTCCGACGGTAGTTGGCGCGCCAAAAGCTGATCGGTGAGCGATCAGCCAAACTATCGAGTTACAAGTTCGGCGGCCATTTGGGCCAATTTAGCCACGGTATTCATGTTCCGTGCGGTGCCGCGCCTGGCAGCGGGTATTTTCAATTTCGATTTTCCCATGCCGTGGGGATAGTAGACGAAGATTCCACGCCTACCGATCCCGAGTTCTTCGTCGGACTGATAGTGAACCGATTCCAGCGCATCGGCCGACGGTACTTCATCGAGAAAGATCGCAACGATGTGGTTGGGCGGGGCTTTTGGGAACGGATTGGAGGCTAGAATGGCGGCGATTTCTGCCGCCGTGCGAATAAAAACGCCAACCGGCTTACCGCAACGTCCGGCCAGGGAGGCCTCCATTGCCGATTTCACATCCGCTTCTGAGCGAGGTGACTCGAAAACTACATTGCCGCTGGCGATATAGGTCCTAACGCGTTCGAAGCCCGCAGATTCGCAGATTGTCTTAAGCTCCGCCATTGGGAGCTTTCCTGTTCCGCCCACATTAACGGCGCGCAATAGGGCAATGAACACAGTCATTGAGGTCCTAAGCACCAGAAAGTCTGGCTGGGGCGGGAGGATTCGAACCTCCGGATGCCGGTACCAAAAACCGGTGCCTTACCGCTTGGCGACGCCCCAACAATGCCGAATTCAGCGAGCCGGACACTAAGCTGCATTACCGGCCCGAAACAAGGTCGCGGCCGACGTTTTGATCTATTTATTGTCCGGCTGCAACCGGGCGGGCAAAAAATCCTGGTCCCAACCTCGTGACAAATGCCAACAATTGCGCGATGACAAGGCCTTGCGTTTCAATCGCGCTCTAAAATTACGCAATCACGCATGGGGAATCGGAAATGCCTAAAATAGCCATCGGTGTGTATGGGCTACAGCGCTGGTTCGACGGCGATTTTGCGCCCGTCGTCGATGTCGTGCGCCACGCCGACGAGGCGGGCATCGATCAAGTGAGCATTACCGACCATGTGGTCATGGGCGAACATCTGGAAAACTATCCCTATGGTCCGTTCCGCGACGGGCTTGAGGCACCCTGGTACGAGCCGGTGACCGCTCTCGCCGCCTTTGCCGGAGCGACGAAAAAAATTCGCCTCTCGATGGGAATTCTTATCGCGCCGCTGAGGCCCGCCGTTTTGCTGGCAAAGCAATTGGCAACATTGGATGTCCTATCCCGCGGTCGTGTCGACGTCGGTCTGGGACTGGGTTGGCAGAAAGAGGAATACGATGCGGCCGGCGTTCCGTGGGAGGGACGCTATGGCCGCATGGAGGAACAGATTCGGGTTTGCAAGGCTCTCTGGACCCAGGCACCGGCGGAGTTTCATGGTAAAACCGTGTCCTTCGAGAAGATCCACGCCTATCCGCGCCCGGTACAAAGTCCACTGCCTATCTGGTTCGGCTTAGCGCCGACAGAGAAGAATTTTGCCCGTATCGCCGAATTGGGCGACGGCTGGATACCGATGGAGAACGAGCCCGAAAAGTTGGCGCCTCATGTCGACAATCTGCGTAGTGCGTTTAAAGCCGCCGGGCGCGATCCCGCCAAGATCGATGTGCGGGTGGTCGCCCCATATGTCTTCCGTGAGGACTACAGCTGCGACCTGGAAGCGACGCTTGCGAAGATACCGGCGCTGGTGAAGGCCGGCGTCACGGTGGTCGAATTTCACCCGCTGTATCTTTGTGCCGGCCCGGACGATCTCGATCGCTTCTTTGGCGCCATACTGGCCGCGAAATCGGCAAAATGAGCGACACAGATTTGTCTCTAATGCGCGATGAATGGGCTCTGCGCAAACTCGCCATGACATATGCCCGGTGCGTCGATCGTGGCGATGGCCCTGGTTTTGCTGCACTGTTCACAGAGGATGCCGCTGTCGAAGGACCGGGATTCAGAGTTCAGGGCTATGTCGAGATTTCCGGAAACCCGGGCATGCTGAAGCAGATGTATAAGTCGACGATGCACGCGATAATGAATCACACCGTAACGGTCACCGGCGACACGGCCGAAGGCGAGACCTACTGCATCGCCCATCACATCAATCATCCTGAGAATGGGATTTACACCCGGCTGGATTGGGCAATTCGCTACCAGGACAAATATGTCCGGCGGAAAGGCCAATGGCTTTACCAGCATCGCCAACTGCTGGTCGAATGGACCGAAGTTTCGCCGGTCACCATGATCGGCTGATATCGGCATTAGTTTCAAAGTAGAAAAATCTTCGGGGAAAGAGTTATGAGCGGAAATAATGCATTAGCGGGCAAAACCGCTTTCGTGACCGGCGGCGCGGGCGGCATCGGCTCAAATTGCGCCAAGCTGTTGTTGCGCGACGGCGCGGCGGTTCTCATCATGGGCCGCAGGAAGGATGCGTTAGAGAAGACGAAGGCTTGGCTGCTGGAATCTGTGCCTAACGGCAAGGTCGAGATCCACGCCGGCGACGCCTGCGAAGAAAAAGATGTGCGAGCAGGTTTGGACAAGGCCTTCGCTATGCAGGGCAGGCTCGATATCATCGTCCCGACAGTCGGCGGCGGGGGCTTCAAGCCACTGCTGATGCTGGATGCCGATACTTTCCGCGCCGAACTGAACGTCAATATCATCAGCGCGTTCCTGGCTGTGCGTTACGGTGTCCCGATGATGGAAGGCGGATCGATCGTCTGCATCTCATCGACCGCAGCGACACTGCCATTCGCCTATCTGCCGGCCTATCACACATCCAAGGGCGGGCTGGAAAACTTCGTTAGGGCCGCCGCGGAAGAATTGGGTTCGGCTGGAGTCCGCGTCAATGCAGTGCGCCCCGGATTAACCCGTAGTGACGCAACCGGACCGATGTTCGCCAGCCCGGATATCCTCGACCGTTTCGTCGCCGAGTTCCCGTTGGGGCGTGCAGGTGAACCTGAGGATATCGCCGAGGCGGTGCGCTATCTGGCCGGACCGGAATCTTCGTGGGTCACCGGTCAAAGCTTTGCCGTCGACGGCGGCAATGAGATTCGCAAGAATCCCGACCTGTCCGACATGATCGCCCTGATGTTCGGTCAAGAAGCGCTGGACACGGTCAAGCGCGGCAAGTCCCCGGTATGAGCGCGGAGCCGATCTGGGCCAACGTCCGCTTCGATTATAGCGGGCGGCATGTGCTGGTCGTCGGCGGGACCAGCGGCATCGGCGGTGCAACCGCCCGCGCCTACCGCGAGGCCGGCGCCACGGTGACGATTACCGGCCAGCGCCCGAGTTTGGCCGATTACGAAGGCCTGGCCGGCTTCGGCTATCACAAGTTGGATGTTACCGGGACCGACGACATGGCGACGGTCGCGGATGCTCTGCCCGCGCTCGACATATTGGTCAACAGCGCCGGTGTCGGCTGGGTCGGCGGCGGCCAAGGCGAACATGAATATGAGCCGGAGATTTTCGATAAGGCGATCAGGATGCATCTGACCGGGCCGTACCGGATGGCGGATGCCTGTCATTCCAAGCTGTCGCAGAGCACACTGCCGGGCGGCGCGAGCATTATCGGCATCGCCTCGATGACCTCGTTCTTCGGCAACGAGGTCGTGCCGGGCTATGGCGCGGCGAAGGGCGGGCTGGTGCAGATGGTCAAGACGCTGGCGATCCACTGGGCGCGCGCGAATATCCGGGTCAACGCCGTTGCGGCTGGATTGACGGAAAGCGCGATGACGGCGTGGATGCTCGATATTCCCGAAGCAGTGGGGCCCACTTTGGAGCGCACGCCGCTGGGCCGAATCGGTCGAGCGGAAGATGTCGCCGGGGCGGTGCTGTTTTTGACCAGTGCAGCCGCCGGCCATATCACAGGCCAGACGGTCGTTGTCGATGGCGGATATTCGATCTTCGGATAAAGCGTCCGGTTCAAAATTAAGGTGACGGCATGAGCGACAATCGGCCTTTGGCAGGTATGACTGCGCTGGTCACCGGAGCCAGCGGTGGCATCGGTTCGGCGTCGGCAGAACTGCTGCTGCGCGACGGGGCGACGGTGGTGATACTGGCGCGCCGCCCGGACGTGCTGGAGGAAACCCGCGCCGAGTTGATCGCCGCCGTGCCTGACGGCCGTGTAGAGCTGTTCGTTGGCGACGGTATGGCCGAGGACGACGTCAAGGCCGCGCTGGCCAAGGCGCATGCCATCGCCAACCGCCTCGACATTGTCGTCGCCACGGTGGGCGGCGGCAATGGCTTCAAGCCGATGATGATGCTGGACGCGCAAACCTTCCGCGACCAGTTCGACCGCAATGTCGTCAGCGCCTTCCTCGCGATCCGCCATGGGGCGCAGCTGATGCAGCCGGGCGGTTCAATCGTATGCATCTCGTCTACCGCCGCGAAATTGCCGTTCGGCGGCCTCGCCGCTTACCATACCGCCAAGGGAGCATTGGAAAACTTGGTGCGTGCGGCGGCCGAAGAACTGGGCTCAGCCGGCATACGGGTCAATGCGGTGCGGCCGGGGCTGACGCGCAGCAAGCGGGTCAGTTACCTGTTTACCGACAACTCGATCTTCGACAAGTTTCTCGATGAATTCCCGATCCGGCGCGCCGGTATGCCGATCGATATCGGCCAGGCTGTACGCTATCTGGCCGGGCCCGAATCGTCCTGGGTGACTGGTCAAAGCTTCGCGGTCGACGGCGGGCAGGAACTCCGTAAGAATCCCGACCTTTCGGACATGATCGAAGAAACAGTGGGGGCCGAAGCGATGGCCGCGGTTAAGCGCGGCAAGATTCCTTGAGAAGCGCTGGTTGGGGGACGTGGACTCCCAGCCAAACGATGCCCGCAAACGGCGGAAATCCTGGGTTTCGGCGTCCAGGGAGATCGATTTGTGTCACACGAGTGTATCACCCGCAAGGGTGATCTGACTTCCGAAACGCAAAACCATCAGGGCAGTTCTGATGAAGCTGCCGGATCGGACCCGCCGGTATAACAATCCGGTCCTGCCGGGGCTGTTCGCTTCCGGGGTGCAGAGCCGTGGGCAACCTTTGCCCAATCGCCGGCGCGCCCTTTCCAGCCCACCGAAACGTTCAGTCCGTAAATGATACGACGTGCGTTTTCTGGATGACGTGCGCGGGTAATGACACGAAGTTCGACCAATCTTCGAATCGATCGGTTTACGTTTGGCTGTTTAATCTCAAGTTGCTCGGCAATCGTTCCCTGGCTCACCTCGATAGCGTTGCCGTAGTCGAGGCGGAACATCAAAACCGCGAGCACCCGCCAGTCGGTCGCCGTCAGGCCGGAATTCGCGAGCAACGTGAGACCGTTGGCAAAAATGGTTAAGAAATCCATGCCTTTGGGGTAACGCGCACCGCGCACCACTAAAAGCCCGGAGGCAACCTCCCCGGTAGTTGGATTCATCCAGTCTGTTTCACGAAGCATACGTCACACAATCGATATCATGGTTGGGATGCTCAAATAGTCCCCAAGATATATGTCCCAACCTGAACCCATTGATTTATATGTTTCTTTTTAACCTTCCTTTCATTCTTCTCTGCGGCCCGAGACGCCAAGGGGTTAATTTACGCCCATCATTCACGCACCCTCACCCGCCGTAACGGCTGTGACAGTTCGCTTTCATCGTCGGTCGCGGCAGACACCCGAACGAACTTGAGCACAGCCTCGGCGTCGGCCCGCCAGTGCAAGACCGGCGCGTTGAAGGTGGAACGCCGCCGATTCTCGTCACCTCTCAGGGCCTCGATGCCCCGCCTCTCCAGGCGGCCCGCCGCCGGCCCGAGTTTCACCTGTGGCAAGACCTCCGGTGCGCCGTTCGCCCGCGCCTGGCGAGCGTGGCTTCTGTGATCGATCATGGGCAATCCGCGACGACGGAGAGCCTCGGAGCAAAGTTCCGCCCATTTCTCGCGCCACGCTTCAATGTGCCCGCGCCCATATTGCCGCAGGTCGAGTTCGCGCGTCTTCTCACCGAAAGTGCCGGCGACATCTACGCGCCTGACTGTCAGCATCAGATGCGCGTGATGCGCCCGCGCGTCGCTGCCCTTGGGCGGCTCGTGCAAGGCCCAATCACCCGCGACGCTGTGCCGGCAACACAGCCACGCGCTGAAATCCTGCGTGATGCGTTGCCGTTCGGCCGGGGAAAGCTCATGTGGAAGGGCAACGACTAGTTCGCGAGCGACGACCGCGTTCCGCTTCCGCTCTGCCGCTTCCGCCGTGTTCCAGAGCGATGATCGCGCCCCACTCCGGCCAACAATGCCTGTCTCGATGACACCTAGCCGCCGCCGAAAATCGAATGTCTCGCCCGTTCGCTCGTCGCGGATACGCTCCCCGCGCCGGTATGCGGCGGCAGCGGTCGCGCTTCTGCCTGTGGCACGGCTGATGGTTTGGACTGCGAGAAAGAAAATCGCCATTTCGACGGCCCGCCCGATTCAGCGAACACAGTTCGCTTAGTCGCGCCCTTGTTTGTTCTTTCGATCAACATCGGGCGCTAATCGTCCCAGGCAATCCCGAGCGCCCTATGTTCTTGGCAATATGTGAGAGGGAATCGCGATGAAAAGCTGGGAAGATGCAACCACGCGAATTATCGAGCTTGAACGCCGCCGCGACCAACTCGAAGCGCGGCTTGCTCGGACAAAAGCCGTCGCAGCGATCAACGATAAGAAGCGAGAAAATCGCCGCCGGTTTCTGGCTGGCAGCGTCTTGCTCTCACTGCTTGATGGAAATGATGAAACCTGGAGCATTGTTGCCGGTGTCCTACTCGACCGAACACTCAAACGGCCAAGCGAGCGAGGCCTTTTCGGCCTCGATTAGAGCTCGGGTTGGCGCTCATTCGTAAGCCGCTCGCGCCCGCGTTCGCGCTGGGGCCCTGGTGGTTTTGGCATGCGGTAGGGGTTCCAGTCCCACAACGCGAGGCGCGTAATCACACCGCGCCGCTCCCGGTGCCAGTCTGCTATGTGCTCCTGCTCGCTGACGGGGCAATAATCCATCGGGCCGATGCGGAATGCGGCTTCTGTTCCGAACTCGTCATCGTCGAGCCAACCGATGAAATCAGCGAGCGCGCGGCGGTAGCCGGGGGCTAGGCCATCGACAAACCCCTTGGCGGTCTTGATAACCGCAGAACTTGGCTCTTCAAGCAGCAACGCGGCTGCAATCGCGCGGCGGCGTTCAAGTTCGTCCTTAAAGTTTCTTCGACGGGCCATGGCGTCCTCCTCTGTCGCTGATGATCGCGACATAGGACCTGGTGCCCAGTTATCAAGTTATCCAACCGGGTTCATACGGTTGGATTTGGATTGGATGTTCGCTAGTCTGTCTTGCTTGATGACCATCTCACTGAGGCGGGCGGGTCACGATGCTAATTTAAGAGTATCGCAGAAGCCGTTGTGAGATTGAACGATCATCACTCTCGGACTTGCTGGTGGCCCCCAACTTGGCGTCGCTACGTCGTTTCCGATCAAAATCGTGGCTGGGAGTTGTCTCAGTGCGTGCAGTAATACGTTGAAACGCTGAATCTCTGCGTTCCGATCAGGCGTACCACCCAGAAAGTCCGTGTTGCGAATCTCGCTGGGTAGGATGAACGTTCGGCCACCCAGCGAAGACGCGGCACAGATATCGTGCGCGATCTCGTCCATCCCCACTTCGACTCTGGGATAATTCAGCCTGTTGATATCGAGGGCATGAATGTGCAAGTCGCCCGAGATTTCGATTTGCCCAATATTCTTGAGCGAGTTGGCACGGAGGATCGCCTGGGTTCGTGTGTCGCTCCTGGTGGCAACGTCCGTCGCATTGGCGGTCGAGTAATAAAGCATGGGCAATATCACGATAGCAGCGAGCAGCACAGCGACTAAGACAGACGCCTCGATTCGTAGTAGTCGCACTTGTAAGCCAGCAAAAAGCCGAGATATCTGAAAAATTCCATAGCCGATGTAGAGGCAAATAAACGGGTAGAGCTGCACGAAATTGCGATGATAATCCGGGGTCGTCGTAGACATATAAAGGACAAACAAAACCGGGAACGCGACCAGGATCAACAAGGCTTTGCGGGACCGCTGGGCGACAATCAGCCTGCCTAAGCCGACTACGCCCAGGAGGGCGCCCACAAGTCCTATATTGTCCTCAAATTGCCGCAGAATCAGTCCAAGATGCCGCATACCGGGTTTTGCCCGCGCCGGCCCCGTCGCGTGATAGGACGAGACCGATTGGGCCAGATCTGTGATAAATCTTTTGAAATCAAGTACGGCGAATGGCATTACAGTCAAGAAGGTTATAGCTGGAACCGCTATCAAAAAAGCCCAGTGCCACCAATACACCGATCCTTGTTTGTCACTAAGACGAAGCATAAGCGCCACAAGTGGCGATATTAGAATCAGCCCTGAATTGTACTTTGTTGCGGCGGCCAATCCGACGCAAAGCAAACTAGTTAAGAACGCGGTTAGCCCACCTGTTTCGGCGAAGGTCAGCGCCGCCAGCGTTGCAGCGCCAACCATGAAGGCGACGGGAACGTCAGTGGTGGTCAGCCCAGAATGGATGATATGTATCGGCAGAATGGCTAACAACATGGGAGGTAGAAAAGCCATAGCACCTTCGATGAATCTCCGCGACATGGCATAAGTCGTGGCGATCGTGAGCGTCCCGAATATGGCTGTAACGTACCGGTCCCAAAGATAAAAGCTTGGATGAGATATCGTCCAACTCCAGACGGGCGTTCCATCCATTGGTGCGACGATACTGTTGATCATATTAATTTGATCATAGGTCATCATAGATTCGGATTGACCGCTAGAAAGGCCAGCGAGCCGCAGATAATTTGCGGCGCTAACGATCGTATCGAGGTAGATCATAAGCGAGCCATAGGCAAAAAAATGCGGATTTAAATCGCCCGTCTTCATAATGTTCAGTGCATGAGCGGCAACTTGCGGATCGTCAAAATTATAGACATAGGGTAGCCCCAGTCGGCTCTGCACGGCGCGTAATAAGAAGCCAACGGCCAGAATCAGGAAAATGACCACTGTTCGCCGTTTGGCCACGCCAAACATGGATTTCCTCGTTTCCCGGATCATTAAATTCTATCCTTAAGGCGTTTTTACCAGATTCAATCTCGGCTGGGTCGGCACACAGTCTTTATACCATCAGTGTCGGAACGGTCGCGATGAAGACGTTCAGCTACCGCGATAGAGCGCGGCATTCGCTACTGCATTGTAACTGATGGGTTATCGACTCATCGGTGAGGGCGCAACTCCGAAAACCGCGCCACAAGGCCGTGCAGCAAGGACACACGTTACTTCAAGTCACTCGACGTCGGCCCTTTCCGACACGGACCGGTGCGGCCAAAAGCCGCCCGGCCGGGCATGAGATCTCCCAGGTTCCGACGCGTTCCTTCCGTGCGTGATGTGGCCTTAGACCCCGGCAGGGCGACAGAACCTCGCATAGCGGTCCCACACATGTTGCCTTCGACAAGTCTGACTGCCTCGGCCCCTGCGATTTCACGAATATCGTGGCTCAATCCCACACCCACACGATTGCTGTGTACGCTTCGCCGTGGTCGTCGCCTTCCACGCCGCAACACTCGCTACTGGGCGGGCGCTACCCCTTACCCAGGCCGGACTTGCACCGGCTAGAACTCGCCAGCTTTCCTGGCGCACCAGACATTTCGTCTCCTCCATGCCTGCTCCGGTTGCTTCCGGCTGGAGCGGTTGCCGGGTGGGATTTGCACCCACAGGAAAAGCGCCGCCTTCTCACGGCGCACACCCAAGTAGGTCGTTTGAACCGGTGTGGGTCTGGCGGTGAAAGCGCCGCCCGTGGCTGGCGCGCCGAACGCCTGCCAAACGGTAGGAAGCGGCATCGAGCCTTGTGCATCCTCCTCGTATTCTCCCAGGCATCGCATCGCGTCGCGAATGTAGCCATTCGATAGACCGCGCAGCATCGCCCGACCAAACTCACGCCAGGCTGTGCTCTCGGGATCGATGGAGATTTCCCGCTGATGGAGAACTTCGTGCATCAACGCTTCGACCGATTCGAAGTCGTTCGACATCAACCCGTCTTTGCAGGAAGCGGCATAGCCGACACTGTTCTGCGCCAAGACGGCTGACCGTTCTGGCGACAGGTCATATTCCGCGCGGCGAAGCTCAAACTGTTCAAGCTCCATCGCCACCGCGTCTGAAACGAGGATGGCGAGTTCGTTGGGATCGAGTCGGGTTCCAGACATCATGATCGAGTGGAAGAGCACATCCGCGAAAACGTCAAGGCGACGGACAAGCTTTCGGGCAATTTCCCGTTTATCGGTTTTGAGCCCGTAAACGAGTTGTGGTCGGCCAAATGCGATTCTCAGTGCGAGCGGAACCCTCCGTCGCCAGTAATAATGACTTCCGCGACGTAGCAGATGCTGCAAGCGAGACATAATCCGGCCAATCCGTTGGCCGTTGTGTCACACGCTGTATCACCCAGGTGAGGCACATCCGGCTGAGCGGACGCCGACTAGATCAGAATTTCAGACACTTACGAGCGCTCAGGATTGGTTGGGGGACGTGGATTCGAACCACGATAAACAGAGTCAGAGTCTGTTGTCCTACCGTTAGACGATCCCCCAATAGACAACCCGGCTTTTGGAAAGCCGAAGGACGCGCCTGTTAGCATGCCGGAAACGATTTGGGTAGCGTCCGCGACAAAATTAAGCCGTTTGCACCGATCATTTCGCCAACAACCGCCTGTGGCCTTGGTCTTGGCTAATGCACAGGGCATGATGGAGCATGACCGATAAATCGAAAAACAAAGGCTGCGGCAACGCGAGGCCGGGCAGCGCCAAGCTCAGCAATCGCCCGATGGCTGTCCGCGTCAAGACCGCCAAGTCGCGTGATCTGGCATCCACTCTTTGGCTGGAACGACAACTTAACGACCCTTATGTGGCCGAGGCCAAAAAACTTGGATATCGCAGTAGGGCCGCGTTCAAGTTGGCCCAACTCGACGATAAATACCGGCTGCTAAAACCAGGTATGCGTATCGTCGACCTGGGGGCAGCACCCGGAGGTTGGACACAGATCGCGGTCGAACGCACAAAAGCATTGACCTCCAATGCCAAAATCGTGGCCTTAGACATTTTGCCGATGGACCCAGTTCCACCGGCAATCGTACTGCATCTCGATTTTCTGGCCGACAAAGCACCAGAGATATTAAAGCAGGCGCTCGAAGGTGAAGCCGATCTAGTGCTGAGCGACATGGCCGCCCCTACAACCGGTCATCGCGAAACCGATCACATCAGGATTATTGCGCTAGCGGAGATTGCTTATGAGTTCGCTGCCGAAGTTCTGGCGCCGGGCGGTGGATTTATCGCCAAGGTGTTCCAGGGCGGCTCCGAGAAAGATCTGCTCGCCCGATTAAAGCAGGATTTCGTGTCGGTTCGCCACGCAAAGCCTCCGGCAAGCCGGGCAGGATCCGCAGAGGTCTATGTCGTAGCTCAAGGGTTTCGCAAGAAGTCTATTACTTAAAACTGAAAGCGCCGGGCAGCAGCGCTTCTGCGGTCACGGTCACCGCGGCGTTTTGCGCGTCGGCACGGAATATAACCTCCGCTCCGGGACCGAACTCGATAATTGCTTGGCGACAGGCCCCACAAGGTGCGCACGGTACCGGTTCGCCCGATGGATCAAGCGCGACTATCGCAATGGCAGACAAACGCATCGCATGACCTTCGGCCGCAACCGCCGCAGCGATGGCGTGGCGTTCGGCACAGCCGCCGACCGGAAAGGCAGAATTCTCGACATTACAGCCGATATAGATCGACCCGGATTGAGACATCAGGGCTGCCCCGACGCGAAATGCCGAGTATGGCGCGTAAGCATTGAGGGCGACCTCAGCCGCGCGCACGGGGAGAATAGACAGAGGGTCGCTCACGTCGGCACCCATCCCGGATAAAACCTTCCGCACCAGAAATGAAACGACCGGCACCCATAGGAGCGCCGGTCGATCAGTATTAGCTTAAAGCGCCGAATTACCAGCGACCGCCGCCGCCGCCAAAATCGTCGCGGCCACCGCCGCCACCACCGTAGCCGCCGCCGCCGCGGCCCCGGCCACCGCCGCCACCGCCACCACC